>JAEWNJ010000091.1 GCA_023392795.1 Candidatus Cloacimonadota bacterium | reverse complement strand
CTTCGCTGGAAGAAGTAATGCCCGAAGCTTACAAACAGCTTTTTGACACTCAACGCAAGCTGGAACTGCATGCCAAAGATATGCAGGATATGGAGTTTACCATTCAGGAAGGCAAGCTGTGGATGCTGCAAACCCGTAATGGCAAGCGCACCGGATTTGCCATGGTGAAGATTGCCGTGGACATGCTGAGTGAAGGTTTGATCGACGAAAAGACCGCTCTGCTACGCATGGAACCTGCCAAGCTGGACGAGCTGCTGCACCCCGTATTTACCAAAGCCGGTCTGGCCAATGCGAAAGTTTTAGCCAAAGGACTACCTGCTTCTCCCGGCGCAGCCACCGGTCAGATTGTCTTCTTTGCCGATGATGCCGAAGCCTGGGCCAAAGATCACAAGAAAGTTGTGCTGGTGCGCACCGAAACCTCCCCGGAAGATCTGCGCGGCATGAACGTCGCCCAGGGCATCCTGACTGCACGTGGCGGTATGACCTCCCACGCGGCTGTGGTGGCCCGTGGAATGGGCAAATGCTGTGTATCCGGCGCCGGCAACCTGATGATCGATTACAAAGCCCGCACCATGACCGTGGACGGCAAAGTATTCAAGGAAGGCGACTGGATTTCTCTAAACGGCTCCACCGGACAGGTTTTGGAAGGCAAGGTGGATACTCAGGATCCGGAACTCAGCGGCGATTTTGCCAAAGTGATGGAACTGGCCGATAAATACACCAGAATGAACGTACGCACCAATGCTGATACTCCCAAGGATGCCGCCGTTGCTCGCAGCTTTGGCGCTCAGGGTATCGGACTCTGCCGCACAGAACACATGTTCTTTGAAGGCGACCGCATCAAAGCCATGCGCGAGATGATCCTTGCTGACGACGAAAAGGGACGCCGCAAGGCTCTGGACAAGCTGCTGCCTATGCAACGCAGCGATTTTGAGGGCATCTTTACTGCAATGGACGGCTTCCCCGTCACGGTACGTCTCTTGGATCCGCCCCTGCACGAGTTTGTGCCTCATGAGGATGCTCAACAGGCTGAGATCGCCAAAGAACTGGGGATCGATGTCAAAAAGGTCCACGAACGCGTAAACTCCCTGCATGAGTTCAATCCCATGCTGGGTCACCGCGGTTGCCGTCTGGGCAATACATATACAGAAATCACCGAGATGCAGGCCCGCGCCATCATCGAAGCGGCCATCAATGTACAAAAGAAAGGCATCAAGGTGTTCCCCGAAATCATGGTTCCCCTGATCGGAACCAAGGCTGAGTTTGTGCTGCAGGAAGAGATCATCCGCAGTACCGCGGAAAAAGTCTTTGCCGAGACCGGCACCAAAGTGGAATACCTCGTGGGCACCATGATTGAAATCCCCCGCGCTGCCCTCACTGCCGATAAGATCGCCGAAAGTGCCGAGTTCTTCAGCTTCGGTACCAACGACCTTACGCAGATGACCTTCGGCTACAGCCGCGACGACGCTGGCTCATTCCTGCCCATCTATCTAAAAAAGAACCTGCTTGCCAACGATCCTTTCCAGATCCTGGATCAGGAAGGCGTAGGTCAATTGGTAGAAATGGGAACCTCCCGCGGTCGCAGCACCCGTCCCAAACTGAAGGTCGGCATCTGCGGCGAGCATGGTGGCGAACCTGCCAGCGTGGAATTTTGCCATCGCGTTGGTATGAATTACGTTTCATGCTCACCTTATCGCGTTCCGATCGCCCGTCTGGCAGCAGCCATGGCGGCAATTCGCTAAACAACACACTTGGATATATAGACGGGTGGAATCTTTTCCACCCGTTTTGTTTTAGCAGTATTTATCTGTAAGAAAGTGCTTGACCGCGTCTGGTACTATGGATTATCTTGTAATGGTGGAGGTACTTCATGAAAGATGACGTATTTGAAAGCAAAGAAATCCCGGCTGATGAGCAGGAAAACATCCAGGATCGCATAGTTGATATGGACGATGCCAAGCTGAAGTTCTACGAGGATTTACGCAAGAAAGCCAAGGGCTGGACCAAGGAGAAGACCGGCTCCATGGGAGGAAAGATCAGTGAATACCTCTTTCTCCTGCCCGATTTCTTCATCCTGGTCTGCCGCCTGGCAGTGGATAAACGGGTCCCCGCCAAACACAAGCTCAAGGTGGCGGGCATCATCGCGTATCTGATCATGCCGATCGACATTATCCCGGATTTTATTCCGGTAATCGGTTATGTGGATGATCTTGTGCTGGTGGTGCTGGGTCTCAACCTCATCCTCAATGATATCGACCATAAGATCCTGCGGGACAATTGGAGCGGCGAAGGCGACATCCTGCAGCAGCTACAAAAGATTACTGCTCTGGCAGAGCAATTCCTGGATCGTAATATCCTGCAAAAGATAAAGCACTGGCTGCGTAAGCTCTGATATGGCATCCCCCCTCCTGCTGGCCAGCCGCAATCCCGATAAAATCGCCGAATTGAAAGCGATACTGGCTCCCTTTGAGGTCAGAATCCATACTTTGCTGGATTTTCCCGGCTTCCCAGAGACGGATGAGGATCAGCCCAGCATCTTCGGCAATGCCATGAAGAAAGCTCTGGAAGGTGCCAGATTGACCGAAATGCTCTGTCTGGCAGATGATACCGGGCTCTTCATTGATGCCCTGGATGGAGCTCCGGGAGTGTTCTCCGCGCGCTATGCCGGAGAGGAATGCAGCTATCAGGACAATCTGCGCAAAGTGCTGCTGCAAATGCAGGATATCACGGATCGCAATGCCCATTTCGAGACTGCCGCAGCCCTGGCAGACACATCCGGAATCATCACAGTAGTCTCCGGGGTGGTGCGTGGCCAGATCAGCCTGTATGAGCAAGGCGAAAACGGCTTTGGTTACGATAGCATTTTCAATGTGGAGGGCTACCAAAAGACCTATGCTGAGATGGATAACGAGACCAAAAACCGCGTTTCTCATCGCGCGCTGGCCATTCGGGAGATCCTGCCCATCCTGCTGAGAGTATTAAGAATCCCCCAATAATAGACAAGAGGAAAACATGATTAATCCCCAAGTATTCAGACAATACGACATCCGCGGCGTTGTGGATGAACAGATCAATAAAGACACTTATTTCCTGATCGGGAAAGGCTTTGGCTCCTATCTGAAAAAGCAGGGGCTATCCACCATTGTGATCGGTGGCGACGCCCGTCACAGCACTCGCGGCTTCATGGACGCCTTTATCGAGGGCGCGCTGCAAACAGGATGTGATGTCACCGATATCGGCATCGTAGCCACTCCGATTCTCTACTTTGCCATCTGGAAACTGAAGTCCGATGGCGGTGCCATGGTTACCGCCTCGCATAATCCCTCGCAGTACAACGGCTGCAAGCTAAACCTCGGCTTGGGCAGCGTTTACGCCGAAGAACTGCAGAAACTGCTAAAGCTGATCCAGGCAGAGGAATTCGCTACGGGACAGGGTAAACTGACCAGGAACAGCACCATCGAAGAAGAATACATCTCTTACGTCACAGACAACATCCACATCGAACGGCCGGTAAAGCTGATCGTGGATGGCGGCAATGGCATGGGCGGACCCTACCTGCCTGAAATCCTGCGCAGAAAGGGTTGCGAGGTGATCGAGATGTATTGCGAACCCGATGGCGATTTCCCCAATCATCATCCGGATCCCACCATCGAAAAGAACATGGCGGATCTCAGCCGGGCAGTGGTGGATGCCGAGTATGAAGTGGGCATCGGTCTGGATGGAGACGCCGATCGCATTGGCGTGGTGGATGAAAAGGGCAAGATGCTCTTTGGCGATCAGATACTAAACATCCTGGCGCGGGATTATCTCAAGATCAATCCTGGCAAGAGCATCATCGCCGATGTGAAGTGCTCCAAAAATCTATACGACGACATTGCTGCCCATGGCGGAAAGGCCATTATGTACAAGACCGGGCACGCCAATATCAAGATGCGCATGAAGGAGATCGGCGTGGACTTCGCCGGAGAAATGAGCGGACACGTCTTCCTCGGCGATCGCTACCTGGGCTTCGACGATGCCATCTACGTAAGCTGCCGCTTTGTGGAAATCGTGGCTAAGACGGCCATGCCGGTCAGCCAGTACCTGGCAGATCAACCCAAGATGTACAACACCCCGGAATTGCATACCAAATGCGACGATACCCGCAAGTTTGACGTAGTGGAAAAAGTGTGCAACGAGTTTAAGGCCGAAGGATATGATGTGAACGACATTGATGGCGCCCGCATCACTTTCCCCGATGGCTGGGGTTTGATTCGCGCGTCAAACACCACCCCGGTGCTGGTGACGCGATATGAGGCGACCACCGAAGCTCGCATGAACGAGATCAGAGCCCTCATCGAAGCAAAGATAAGTGCGTACCTCTGATGTGAATATAGCTGCTGCTCGCTATGAGCGGTTCAGACTGATCACAAACCACACATATCCGCAGAATCTGCCCGGAGGGCGACACAGTCTATAGCGAGGGGCTACGCTTAGGCACCCTCGCTATGAATTGTATCGCCCAAAAGGGACTATTTAGCGCTCTTGTACTTCCCTTCTTGATGCAACTTTCCTACGCCACTGGCAAATTCAGGATACTCGATCGTGCTATTTACCAGGTTCAAGCTCCCTGTTCCTGAGTTTACGTTGGCATATTCGATATAGCTGTCCTTCATATCCACCGAGCCAGTTCCGGTATCGATTACGGCATTTACCGCGATGCAATCTTCCATATTCACGCGTCCTGTTCCGCATTCCAGGGAGATATGCTTGCTGCGGATACTTACCAGTTCCACTTTCCCGGTACCAGATTCCACCTTGAGGCTGCCAACATCCTTCAGGTTTGATATCTTTGTGGGGCCGGTACCATTCTCGATCTTCAGGTTCATGTTTGCGGGGACTGTGCCACTGATGGAGGTAATGAGAACGGGTTTACCAGATTTGGAATCGGTTTTGATCTCTCCATCTTCCACGCTGATGACGGCATCGCCAGGACGATATTCCTGGTAATTAACTATTAGTTCAGGAGCCGATGCCCCCTCTCCATTCAAGTCAATCTCGGCTATTCCCACCTCAATATCCAGTTCGGCAAGACCGGGATCCAGCTGTATCTTTTGTTCGCCGGAGTATTCCAGTTTGTAACCGCCAATAGTAACATTCTTATCAGCAATTCCATCACAACCGATCACGCAGGCTTGT
>JAEWNJ010000057.1 GCA_023392795.1 Candidatus Cloacimonadota bacterium | reverse complement strand
ACTTCCAACTGCTCTGAGGGCTGAAGGTTAGGGCTATTAATCGTTACTGGGATATCAGAAACAGGTTTGTTTAATCTGATCAACGGGTCTCCCAACATAGCTGAGCCATAGGTGAGGGCATATCTGGCCGTGGAGGAGGACACCGTGGTAAAGAATCTTGCCAAACCGAAGAGATAAGCCTCCCCCAGGGTGTCAAAACTGTGTTGAAACACTGCTTCATTGTACGCCAGACCCCATGGTTCATCATGATCCAGGTAGCCCAAACCGGTAAATCCCAGAGTAACTATCGCCCCTTTATCGGGCTGCAAGATCAAAGCTTCGGATATGGATGATGCTCCATTTGTGTCAAAAGCCGAACAGTAACATGCCAGAGACAGAACCACTGGGTAAGTCTGATTGTTCAGGGTAGCCACATCGTCAAAGTTGAAGAGGTTGTAGTCTGCCCAGATCCGGCCGCCCCCATGCCCCATGAATTGCACAAACTGAGTTCCGCTATTGAGGGCATCTTTCAAGTTGAAAGTACCGCCGAAGTAGTCGGGGCTTACCGTTTGGTATGAAGTATAGACCCGGCTGACCCGGTAATCACGGGGGATCACCCGGCTGCGAATTCTCTCGGATTGCTGAGAGAAAGTATCGGTGCTCTCATCGATCTTTCCTCCTGCTGTCAGCGTAACATGGCTGTTCCATAACCGGTTGGTATGGAGTTCGTTGCGATAGCTAATAGCTTTGGCAGCATAATCCAGGATCTGCTGATGAGTCCAGATACTCAGACGAGAAATCGTGACATCCGGCACTGGATCTGTGCCCACGAGACATCCGTACCAGGTATCGCTGGCAGTTGCGCCGTGTTTATAGGTCCAGGTTTTCTTCACCGGGATCAGATTGTACTTGCGGCTGGGGCTGTTGTCACGGGTGTCATCGATCCCCTCGCCCAAGAGCATTACATGGGAAAGCTGTGGACTATTCCAATTGTTATAGGCATGCTTCAGGAAATCACGGATGGACTCTGCCGAGACAATCCCAAAATTGAACTCGTCATAAATATCCTGAACATCCACTATCTTTACTACGTGACCTTCGCTCTCCCAGAGTGCTTTCAGCTGTAGCGTACCCTCAGACTCCATAAACTCGTAAGGGCTGATCACGATCACGTTGGCAGCATGCATTGGATTCTTCAGGTCGGAAGGGATATCCAGGCGCAGGGCCTTAGGAGATTTCTTGGTGTTTTCTTCCACGGCATAATACCTGACAGCCTGAGAGCTTACGCTATCCTGAAAACTCACGGTCCAGGGTGCAGCACCATCGATATTAAAAGGTTCGATCTGCATATTGCTAAACACACTGGAGCCAATCTTATAGACGGAGACATTGGGGCTGGAAAAGCCCTGTACGTCGAACTGGAAGAGTCCACCAGGTCGGTTGGAAGGCTTCTCAAACTTGATGTAATCACGATCCGTCTTGTATTCTCTCCAATACTTCAGCTTGATGTAATCCAGCAACACAAGTTCGCGATTACCTATTTCCGTGTTTCCCGAAAGGCTGATGTAAAGCTGGTTGGTCCCATGTCTGAGGAATGAATTGGCAATGTCGGCCTGAGGGTGAAACACCTTTTCTGTCTGCCCAATCCAGGTATGAGTATTGATCATGGCAGAGTTCAGCCTGATGGTTGCTTCGTGATCCACTTGTCCGGGCAACATGTCTTCTTTGTATGTAAGGCCGCGCAGGGATATTTCCGCATCTATATAAAGCGTTGCTCTGTCCACAGGGTACTCGAGCTCCAGGGGTGTGATCTCCAGGTTTGGAGCCGATATTCTTTTCCAATACCAGTTGTCCTCAAGATAGAATTCTGGATCGCTGAACGACCAACCCCGGCCAAGCTTGTCACTCATCAGTTGTTCCTCAAAGTGCACCGTTTCTTCGTAAGCATCTGCCCGGGTAAAATACATTGGATTATTCTGGATGAGGCCGCCATTCTCCACCACCATGCGCGCTCCAAAGCGGTCAAGCAACTTCAGAGTATATACATTCTCAGCAGTGAAATCATCGAAATGCCTTTGATCACCATAATGACGATCCCCGTAAAACTCAAAATAGTCGGAGCTGTTAAAATGCCCGTCCTCCTCGCCGGGGAAATGGATGGGCACCTGCCCATATTCATCGTACAGCTCCAGATTTCTGGGATCGATATCATCAATGTCCCAAGCCATATCCATACCCAGGGAATCAGTCATTTCTCCGATGAACTGCTTCAGATAGCTGTAACCGATCTTGTAGATACCTTCAGAATCCACCACAATCTGGATTTCTGAGATCTGCGAGAGAGAGTTTTTGGGTGATTCATAAGACTCAGCTTTCTGCTTGGCTTTACGCCATTTTTGGGAGCTGGCATTGTTGATAAAGAAACTGTCCGCTGCCAGATCAATCGGATTTTCACTAATCTGCCAATTTGGATTGGGGCTTTTACTGCCGCTGATGGACACGGTAATCTCCAGTTCTGTATGAACTATCAATGATCTGTGTTTCGCATCATACTGAAAGGGGTACACTTGTAGAGCCACAAAACGGCGATCGCCAATAAAGGCTGCCTCACCCAGGCTCCACATCGTATCCGGGTATAGAGCTGCGCTGTTATATGCCTTAAAATCAGGCTCATAGATAGAGCCGGGCTTACCCCCATCCAGACTGATGGTAGCCGCTGGCGCAATATCCACATCGGGTATGCTAATACTCTTTTTGGTAACAACGTTCACTGAGGCAAAACCATCAATGGGTAAACCAATCGCCGTGGAAAAGGCCAGGAGTTTGGGATAACCTTCCTCAGCCAAAGCTGTTCCCTCTTCACATACGATTTGGTGATACTTTTTACCCTCTATCGCTGTTTCGTTCAGACTATACTCAGGTAAGCGAAACGACAGTCCAAGATGCTCAGGACTCTCACTATTTAGCGTGATTGCCGCACCGAAGATGAGGATTGGCAGCGACATGATCAGAGTCAAAAAAGCTGATTTCATTGGTGCTCCATTATCTAAGAGTGTTTTCCCGAAGCCCGATATCTCTGCGGCAGATCAATTCCTTGCCAGGCATTGAGTCCACATCGTGGTATACAAGTGCCCGTGCCGTTGCGAGATCACTGGCTTTGGCTACCAAAGCCATGACCCTGCCTCCATTACTGACCAGGGAATCGTTTTCCGATGCTACACCGGCAAAATATGGACGGCTATGCAGTTCATGCAAGTTAAGCTTGATTCCTTTGACATAGGATCCAGGATAGCCTTCAGCGGCAAGAACAACTGCCAGACACACTTGGTCCTCCCATGAAAGGCTAAGTTTTGCTACTTCATGATCCGTCACCGCTCTGCATACCTCAGCAAAATCAGTAACTAAAAGTGGTAGCAGGGCTTGTGTCTCCGGATCTCCGAAACGGCAGTTAAATTCGATTACTTTCGGACCCTCCATGGTTATCATCAACCCCATGTAGAGAACTCCTGTATAGGGGCAGCCTTCTTCACACATTGCCGTTAAAACGGGCTCCAGGATATCCCTTTCAATGGCTCCGCGGTAGGCCTCTGCCTCATCAACCGGACAATACGCTCCCATACCCCCAGTGTTGGGGCCCAGATCATGGTCACAGAGTTGCTTATGATCTTGTGCGAAAAGCGTTGTTTGGTAATCTTTTCCATCGGTAATAGCAAATAACGAGACTTCCCACCCTTTTAAGTATTCTTCTGCCAGGACTCCTTTACTGCCGCTTTTTTGTGACAGCAAGTCCCGGCATACCGTTGTGGCTTCCGAATAGCTGCTCGCGATTACCACACCCTTGCCGGCAGCCAGCCCATCGGCTTTGAGGACTACCGGGAAAGCGAAATCTTGCAGCACATCTTCTATTTCTTCCGGCGCATGGATCATTTTATAGCGCGCGGTAGGCACTGAGTAACGAGTCATCAGTTCTTTGGCAAAAGCCTTGGAGGTCTCCAATCTGGCAGCAGCCTGAGATGGAGCAAACACTTTTATGCCCCTGCCTCGCAATAAATCTGACAGTCCGGCAGCAATGGGCTGTTCCGGACCGATAAAAACCAGATCGATGGCTTCACTCTGGCAGTAAGCAAGAATCTTGTCATCGGTATCGAGATCGAGACAATTGAACTCGCGCGCGATACCGGCATTACCGGGACTTACCCGGATGCTGGAGACAATCTTGCTACGCGAAAAAGCATCCGCGATCGCGTGTTCACGGCCACCGCTGCCGATGATAAGTACGTTCATGCGCCCTGCATTCCTTTCAAGGTATTGTAGAGCAGCAAAATCGCTGCTTCGGCAGCCTTGTGACGGATACTCTCACGATCTCCAAAGAGCAGCTTGTATTCGGTAAAACTCTTACCTGCCACGCAAAAACCGAAGTACACCGTTCCCACAGGCTTTTCCGGGCTTCCTCCATCCGGTCCGGCAATCCCGGTGACCGAGATCGCAACGCGTGAACCAAAGAGTCTCTCAGTTCCCTCTGCCATCGCAAGGGCGCACTCTGCCGAGACAGCGCCATACTGGTCTATTATCGCCGGGTCAACCTTTAGTAAGCTGGTCTTGGCCTCATTGCTGTAACTAACGACTCCACCAAGAAATACTTCTGAAACTCCAGCCACATCGCTGAGATACTTCTGTAGCAGCCCGCCAGTGCAGGATTCAGCGATGGCGATGGTTAGCTTCCGTTCTTTGAGTAAACTCACCAGACATTGTGGGGGATCGTCCTGATCCACACCCCAGATGTATTTACCGGCTTTTTTGCGAATAATTGTCTCAGCTTCATCCAAAGCCCGCAGATCGCTGCCGTAAATCCTCATGTCCACTCTTCCGGTTTGGGGCAGCCAGGCCAGGTTAAGGTTTTGAGGAAGCTCTGCTTCATGCACGATCTCCGCCAGGGCGGATTCTCCGATGTTGAAGGTATGCAGATCACGCTGAACCAGCGCTTCCGCTTCCGGATAAGCTTCGGCTAGAATGCCGGCAATCTGCGTGGAAAATATGTGCTTCATCTCTGAGGGAACACCTTGCAGGGCAAAGAAGTGTTTTCTACCTTCGCAGTAGTGCAAGCCGGGAGCAGTGCCCCGTTCATTTTGCAATACGCTGAATCCGGAAGGCACCATGGCCTGAACCCGGTTTGATACCGGCATTTTCATCCCGCGGCGAGAAAACATATCCCCAATGTATTGCCAGACTTCTTCATCGAAGAGTAGTTCCTTACCGAAAAAGTCTGCCAGAGAAGCCCTGGTAATATCGTCCTTCGTGGGACCCAAACCACCGGTAGTTATCACTACATCGGCGTCCTGCCAGGCTTCTTTGAGCGCTCTGAAGATTTCGTCAGCTTCATCCTTGATGCAGATGCAGCGGTGAATAGGAATACCCAAACGGGACAATTCCCCACCCAAAAAGGCCAGATTGCCATTCAGCGTTCTGCCCAAAAGAATCTCATTACCGATGCTGATTACTATGCTGCGTACGTTCATATCAATACGACTTCGCGAAAATTACGCGGCGGCTGGAAGCCTTGCCACAGCAAACGCAAGCTCCCTCTTCCAAAGGAGCATCGAAAGGAATGCAGCGGATGGTGACCTTGAGGTCATTTTTGATCTTCTCTTCGCAGGCCGCATCACCACACCAGTGCGCGTTGGCAAATCCCCCATGAATCTCCGGCTGATTTTGGTTTTGGGGAGTAAAGTAAGCATAAAACTCTTTTGGATCATCTATATTGATCGTATTCTCCAATCTGAACTGCAAAGCCCGCTGATAGTACCCTTCCTGCATGTCTGTCAAAGCATTGATCACGGCTTGGTGCAAATCCTGCATTGGTACGCTTTGCTTATCCCGGGGTTCTTGATCGCGGCGAGCCAGCATCACCGATCCCGATGCCACATCCCGCGGTCCGATTTCCACCCGCAGAGGAATACCCTTCTTGATCCAATACCAGTTTCTTTCGCTGCCGGTGAGATCCCGGTCGTCCAATTCGGTATAGATGCGGATGTCCTCGAAATTCTGACGATGGAACATGTTTTCCACTTCCTGGCACATGGTCAGGACTTGTTGCTTTTCTTCTTCGTCACGATAGATAGGAACTATCGCAATATGCGCGGGAGCAATTTTGGGCGGCAGACACAGGCCATTATCGTCGCTGTGTGCCATGATCAGGGCTCCGATCAAGCGTGTCGAAACGCCCCAAGATGTGGTCCATGCAAAATCTATCTCGCCATTTCTGCCTTGGAACTTGATGCCCGATGCTTTGGCAAAATTCTGACCCAAGAAATGTGAGGTTCCGGATTGTAAGGCCTTCTTATCCTGCATCATTGCTTCAATGCAATATGTATTCACAGCGCCGGGGAACTTTTCACTCTCGGTTTTCTCGCCAGTAATCACTGGAATCGCCAAATATTCAGAAGCAAATCTAGCATATACATCCAGCATTTTTCTGGTTTCCAACATGGCATCTTCTGAGCTTTCATGCACTGTGTGTCCTTCCTGCCAGAGAAACTCGGCAGTGCGTAAAAAGAGACGGGTACGCATCTCCCAGCGAACGATGTTTGCCCATTGATTGATCAACAGAGGTAGATCCCGGTAGCTATTTACCCATTTGGCAAAGGATGCTCCGATGATGGTCTCGCTGGTGGGACGAACAATGTACGGCTCAGTAAGTTCACCAGCCACTTTCAACCCGCCAGCCCCGTCGTCTTCCAATCTGGAATGAGTTACCACCGCGCATTCCTTGGCAAAGCCTTCCACATGCTCGGCTTCTTTTTCAAAGTAGCTCTTGGGGATAAAGATGGGAAAATATGCGTTGCGATGTCCTGTCTCCCGGAACATGCCGTCCAGAACTCTCTGGATGTTTTCCCAAATCGCGTAGCCCCAGGGTTTGATGACCATGCATCCCCGGACATCGCTGTTTTCCGCTAGATCAGCGGCTTTAATGACTTGTTGGTACCACTCAGCATAGTTCTGTTCCCGAGTTGGTTCTATGGCTGTTTTCTTCTGTTTGCTCATCTGTTCTCCATGAAAAATTACCTATTGTGCACAATTGAAGTACCCCCGCATTCTGTCAATGATCTTTCCGCCTTTGAAGTCGGACTTCCGTCCCTCCGCTACCACTATCAGGGGCTTCCATCACCGTATGTGAGATGTATCATGTTTATTTTACAATTGCTTATGTTAGTCGCGTTTGTGCTACATTTCCCTCAGCTCATTTTCCCCGGATAACGCAGCAAGCTCTCGCTAAACGACCTAAATATGCTAGTTAGGTCAATCCAAATGGAATATTCTTGTTTTGACCGCATATACAAACTGGCGTAGGGGCACTCTCTGAAACGCTCTTTAAGAATATGCGGTACGGCGACCGCCTGCACATCCTTTTCCATTCCTGGCTCCCCTCGCAGTTCTAAGCCTCTTCCGACCCTCTTGCGTCCCACGGGAGAGGAATCCGGGAGAGTGGCAAGTGGCCAGGTAGCCAGTGAAGCCAGGATGATGAGAGAAGGCTGAAAACTGCTCGGTTTGGGAAAGAGCGCACACTCTTGCCGGTGTAAAAAAGCTGAAAGACCGATCTTGCAATCGGTCTTTCATCTATACTAGTTTGGGATTATAAGACTTCGCTAAGGATCTTATTCATCATGGCCTTGGTCTGATTTGGCTTCATATACGAGAGGGGGAAACTGAATGTGTAGGCCTTTCCACCTGATTCGGTTACGTTTCTTACGCCAACTGTTTTCCCGTGGTAGAGATCATAATCGGCTTGAGTAGGCGGGAAGTTGGGATAATCTACCGGTTTACACCCGAAAGTATAGATAGGAGTACCCGTGCCCAGTTCGTTGAAGTAGGAAATCTTGGCCAGACCGTGTCTTGAGTTTACAAGAGCATTAAAGGCAGGTGGATCACCATACTGCAAGTTCACATCGGGATACTCGCCTACGCCATCCGCATATTGGAAGAAGGGTCTGATAATCCAGCTATTGCTTAGTACCCCCAGTTTTGGGATGTCGGGCAGCCCAAGATGTCGCATGAGAGTGATCCGCATATTCGCGTGTTGCAATTCATCAATCACCGATGAAAGAGCCGAATTGTGAGATATGATGAGGTTTCCCTTATATTTCATATAGAGGGTAAGGCCATCTGATTCGGCATCAAGGCTTCCTCGATCATCGGGATTGTCCTGATGATACACCACGACCTTGTACTTCATAAGGTCACTGAAGGCAAAATGTCTGCTACGGCTGTCACCATAGGTGTTATGTTGGTTGCCATTGCTTCGTTTGATATAGGTAACCTCACTGGCGTGATCAGAAAATATGGTTTCATAAGCCTGGGTTACCTGGTCATTGGCGGGATACGGGGCAGCTCCGTTTCCTTCGTCATCAATCACCAGAATGCCATTTCTATTCGCGGGTTCGATGAAGGGAACTACGTCAAATTCCATTACGGCAGGAATGGGATCCCATTCGTCCTGCAGGTCCACACAACGCACTTCAAACTTGTGATGGCCAATGCTGAGCTGTTGACCAGTGAGCACGATGGACTGCATAAGCGGAGAATTGACCGGAACTTTTAGCCAGCGATCTCCGGTATCGGGATCGGTATGGATGGAATTGGCAAAAGGCGGGAAGTTGTATGGTTCACCATCGTAACGAAGGTGGAAATGAGTAATCTCACTAAAGTAGTTTCTGCGGGTATTGCGGTCCAGAACTACGTCCACTTTCTTGCCATACGGATCATCGTATTCATATGAGGATCCACCGGCGGTCACAGTGGCGTATTCACCATACCAACCCCAGCGAATATAAGCTTTCAAATTGTGGCTGTGGACCAGAGTGTGCATACCCTTGGTATTTTTAAAGAAAGGAGTGGCGAAACGCTGTTCGCCGGCAACGATGCTGTAGGGTAGCACTTCAGGAGTGGTGTCATCCCCCCAATCCTCATAATGATAATCGCCCACAGCCAACACTTTACGGGTGTATAACTGGGTATGCGGCCGGAATCCGGGTTTTACCTTGAACTCAAGGGCTAGGGAATCAGCAACATCAGATAACACTCCAGCCATATCGGTGACTCTGGCGAGGATCTTAGTAGTGGAGAGTTCTGCACCTGAGGTTTCATCATAATCGTAGGTAAGAGCGGGACTGGTGTATCTGGTGAGTCTATATTCGCTGATGGTTTCTTCATTGTCGGTACTGATCCAATCAGTTTCACTTCCTGCCACCACGTTTCCCGCGGGATCAAGCTTCATCATTTTAAACTCGTATCTGTAAGGGACAGGGGAGATGAAGGGATCAGAGTCATCCATGGTGAAATGCAGCTTCAAACCGCTACCGACTGCGCCACCATCAGGATTACCTTTAGTCGTGCTTACCCTACAGGTGGGTCGATCGGATTCGGTGCGGAATTTGCGCCATGCCGGTAACTCTGTGAGACCACCGCGGTTGTCGATGGCGATCACTTCAAAATAGGACATGGTAGGGATCGGATTGCCAAGCGGGTCAGCCGAGGGGAAATTGATCACGGCGTACTTCTGCGAAGTCCATATGGAGCGTCTGGCTTCTGGATTGTCCAAAGGAATGCTTTGATCTGCACCCGGAAGATAATGGATAGCCCAGCCATTGCCGAACTTATTCAGAATCTCCTGTGACGTAAGTCCGTCATCAAGGCTAATATACTGATAACCAGGGCTGGCTATCGGATTGCGGTTCTCATCCAAAACTCTGAAGGCATATCCTGTGATTATGCCATCTGTATCGGTGGCATGCCAGTAAATACGCTGTTGGAAAGTGTAACTGTGAGTAAGCGTATCAACATTGGCAGGGACAGACGCGTCTGTCCATCCCTCATAGGAAGTGATTTCGATGGTTGGCAACACGTTCGCGAAGCGATTTCCGGATTTGCCACAACCGGTAAGCGCCAACGCGCTTACAACGAGTATTAAGATGACTGCCAAGAGTTTAGAACTCTTAATGTTCATCGGTCCTCCCAAACATCAGGTTATAATATCTTATGGTTCTCACTAAAAATGATGTCGATATATTCGTCAATACTTTTATTTATCCCCTGAGCAAGCAGACAAGCCTTCACCAGGTTCAGATATAGCAATGAAGTGGTAATCCTGCCGATCCCACCAGGAACAGGAGTAATAGCTAATGATTTGTCGTATAGAGCGTTATAATCCATATCGCCCACATATGTTACCTTACCGGTGGCGTCAGTGATTTCATTTATCCCCACATCAAGCAGGATGGCGTTTATTTTCACCATGCCGGCAGTAACAAAATTGGCTACACCGATGGCGGAAATCAGGATGTCAGCCTCTAGGCAAATCTCTGCCAAATCCTTGGTTCGACTATGACACACAGTTACTGTAGCATTCATCTTCTTCCACAACAGCATATTGGCCAAAGGTTTTCCCACCACGTTCGAGCGCCCCAGGATCACCAGTTTCTGGCCTTCGGGATTGATGCCGTAGTATTTCATGGTATAGTAAACCGCAGCAGGAGTGCAGGGAAGAAAGCCATCGCTTTCCATCATGATCTTGCCCAGATTCAGCGGATTTAGCGCGTCCAAATCTTTGTCTGGATCTACGGTTTCGTTGATCAGGGTATCACTGAAGCTCTTTGGCAGAGGTTTCTGGATCATGATCCCATGAACGGCAGGATCGGTATTGGCGGTTGCAATCGCAGAAAGCAGATCAGCCTCTTTGGCGCTGGCCGGCAAGGACATCAGTTCGGCTTCACATCCGAGTTTTCCGGCATTAGTGATAATGCTCTGGACATAGTAGGAACTGGCGGGATCCTCACCAACCTGGATTAACAACATTTTGGGATGAAGATTATGCTCGGCGATCAGAGCTTTGGAGACCTTGTTGATCGCAGCTGCTATTGGTTTTCCACTGAGTATTTTTTCCATTACTGAAGCTCCTGTTTGCGTCGGATACTCTGGATGCTGAGAGCCTTTCCGGTTTGATTACATATCTCGATTAAGACCGCGTTAATCATCATACCGCGGTCAGATGTCTCAAATCTGTGGGGAACACTAGTGTAAAACTTATCCAGGACAATATGTTTCTTCACCCCTATCACGCTGTCGTGCGCGCCGGTCATCCCCACATCTGTGATGTATGCGCTACCCTGCGGCAGGATTTCCGGATCAGCAGTCTGGATATGTGTATGCGTCCCCAGAATCGCCGCCACTCTGCCATCCAAATGCCAGGCAAACGCCCTTTTCTCCGCTGTGGATTCCGCGTGAAAATCAACGATTACAGGCACTTCCGGTTCCGTGCGCGACCCCAGATAATGATCCACAGCATGAAATGGCGAATCGCAAGGAGGCATAAAAATCTGCCCTGTCAGACAGATTAGATCCAGCTTGAGATCATCCTTGCGAAGCCGGTAAACCGCGTTACCGGGAGCATTCGGGGGATAATTCAGGGGTTTTACGAGGCGCTGTTCATTCGTGATGTAATCCAGCGCTTCCTCCCTGTCCCAGAGATGATTGCCACTGCTCATCGCGTCCACGCCTGCTTGCCACAGGGGCTTTGCCACTTTTTCGGTGATGCCGCGCCCATCAGCCAAATTTTCCGCATTGATGATGATAAAATCGGCCTCAAACTCTCGGCGCAAGCTGCGTAAATCCTGCATCAACAATTCTCGGGCAGGCTTTCCGAATACATCGCCGAAAAAGAGCAGCTTCATTATTTTGCCATGGCTATCTGTCTGGTTTCTCTGATCACAGTAACCTTGATTTGGCCTGGGTACTGCACTTGCTTCTCGATGTTTGCCGCAATCTCGGTGGCCAGCAGAGGGGTTTGGCTTTCTTCGATCACGCTTGGCTCCACTATGATGCGGAGTTCGCGACCAGCTTGAATGGCGTAGGATTTATTCACACCCTCCACTGAATTGGCGATTTCTTCCAGCTTGGCCAGACGCTGCATATAGGTCTCAAGCATTTCTCTACGTGCGCCGGGACGAGCTCCGGATATGGCATCGGAAGCTTGGACCAGGGCTGCATACACGGACGTGGCTTCCACTTCTTCATGGTGAGCTTCGATGGCATTCACTATGATCTTGCCCTCTCCGTTTTTGCGCGCAAGGTTGGCGCCAATGATTGCGTGAGTGCCGTCGTATTCATGATCCACGGCTTTACCGATATCGTGTAACAAACCGGCTCTACGTGCCACTTCCTGATCCAGATTGATTTCCGTGGCTAAAATGCCACAGATCCAAGCCGCCTCGATGGAATGCTGCAACACATTCTGGCCGTAGGACGTACGATAGTGCAAGCGTCCTAAAACCTTGATCAGATTGGGGGAGATATTGTGGATATTGGTTTCCAGTACCGCCTTCTCACCGATCTTGATCAGGTTTTCGTCCATTTCCTTGGTGGTTTTGGAGATCACTTCTTCAATGCGTCCGGGATGGATACGGCCATCGGAGATCAGTTTCTCGAGAGAAAGCCTGGCAATCTCACGGCGGACAGGATCGAAGCAGGACAGCACGACGGCTTCTGGGGTATCATCAATGATCAGATCCACTCCAGAGGCCTTTTCAAAGGTGCGGATATTGCGTCCTTCGCGGCCAATGATGCGTCCCTTCATTTCATCTGAAGGCAGGGATACTACGGATACTGTAGTCTCGGATACATGATCTACTGCCATGCGTTGGATCGCAGTGGAGAGAATCTCCGTCGCCTTTTTGCCGGCATCCAGCTTGATCTGTTCGATGCTGATTTTGGCGTCGTTTGCCGCCACCTGACGAGCTGTGCTGATCAGTTCCACGCGGAGTTTCTCCAAGGCTTCCTCGCGAGTGAGCCCCGCCACTTCCGCAAGCTTGGTCTTCTGTTCACTCAGGATTTCTTCGTATTCCTTTTTCTTGTCCTGCAGTTCGTCTTCTTTGCTTTTCAGCTTACGTTCCTGCTCGGAAAGGCTATTTTCTTTTTTATCCAGTGAATCCAGGCGTTTATCAAGGCTGCTGAGCCGTTCGTTGTATTTCTTTTCCTGAGCGCGCAGTTCACGCTGGCGTTCTTTTACTTCTTCATCCAGGATGCGTTTCTGTTTAAACCACTCTTCACGGGCTTCCAGAAGTGCTTCTTTTTTGAGGGTTTCGGCTTCATTTTTGGCGTCACGTTTGATGTTCTCTGCTATTTCATCGGCTTGAGAAACCAGTTTGAATGAGCTGTTACGCTTGATATAATACAGTATCAAAGCGATTACGAAGCCCAGCACAAGGCCCAGGACTCCCAGAATATATGGGTTGTTCATTGCTTCACTTCCTTAATCTATTTACGCTATCTCCGGCATGCCCTGAGAAGCGGAATTATTAGCCCGCGTGAACCGTGTATGCTTGACCATACAAAGCCAAGGTTGCATGAGTGGGAATCTACCTGATGAGCTTTATGTATCCGGAACCAGCCGGCACGCATGCCACTCACGGCCCGACTCCCCATTATTCTTATGGCTTTTTGCAAATCATATCACGAATTCCGCAGGCAAAGATCATACAGATACGATTTTCTCGATCATTTGATTCATGCGTTCCAGCTCTGCTCTGATGCGCTCATTGTCCTCCAGGACTAGCTGAAGATCCTCCTGCTGTTTGAAACAAGCAAGGAGCAAAAGCCGGGCAAAATCGAGCTGTTCATTCGCTTCGTAAATATTATGTAGCTGCTTAGACAAATCCGCAGCTATCTTCGTGGTGCGGGTGGGATCATCGCTCCGAAGGCGAAAGCGCCGCCCGAATATCTCCACCTCAACCGATTGCATGGATTAATTTCCTTCCTCTAAGAGGGGAAAGATGTTGTCGATTTTCTTGATGGCATCATCGGCAAAAGTTTCAATGCCAGAGAACATTTTTTCCAGTTCGTCGTACTTGCTCTTCAGCGACTTGTTCTCTTCCTGGATTGACTTCAGGTTGCTCTCATAATCGCTGCATTGTTTGGCATACTCCTCGATCTGGGCAAAGAGCTGAACGTTCTCCTCGCTGAGCTGAGCATATTGCTTCTTCAGCTCCTCCATCTCTTTTTTATCTCTGGTGTATTGATCGATCAGTTTCTGCAAGCGTTCCTGCAGATTCAGTATGGGACTTTCCATTCTCACCTCATTCGAATACTGTAATTTTCTATAAGTGTTTTTTGCACTGAGTTCATCAGCTGTTCAACGCGTTCATCTGTCAATGTTTTTTCTTGGTCTTGCAGCACAATGTGCAGACTCAGACTACGGAAACCTTCCGGCATTTGCTGGGAACGGTATTCATCGAATACCTGTACATCAGCTACCAAAGCCTCGTCCAGACTGGTGATGGCGCGTTTCAGTTCTTCATAGGGATGCTTCTGGGGAGCAAGGAAGGAGATGTCTCTAACCACAGCGGGATAACGAGATATGGCACAATAACTTATGTTGATATTTCTAGTGAGAGCCACCAGAGTGTCAACACTGTATTCAATTATCCACACATCTTGTTTGATGGTACTGCTATCGATGCCCCATTTTGCCAGAACTGAGGGTTTCACACGGCCAAAGGATCCGAAAATGGTGCCGTTGCAACTGCAGCTGAACGCCTCACCCGGGGTCAAATACGGTACCGTGACCGGGCTAAGAGTATAGCTCAAACCCAGCATTGTGGGCAAACCCTCGAAACAGCCTTTGATCCAGGTAAGATCAATCGGCTGAGCCTTAGATTGCCAGTGTTCCGCAGTGCGCGAACCAGTAAATACAGCCGCAAGCTGTATGGGCTCAATGTGCTCGGTTCCCCGCTGCTGATATACTTTCGCCTGTTCAAATAGCTTCACATCACGTTCCGCATGATTCAGATTGTAGGCCAGATTGGTGAGCAATTGGGGCACCAGCGAGACTCGCATTACCGATTGATTGGAGCTTTGCGGATTGATCAGCGAAATCAGGGGGAGTTCTTCCGGCTCAAATCCCAGATCCTGCATCTGGCGCGGATCGCAAAAGCTATAATTCAAAGTTTCATAGCAGCCCCATTGCACCATCCAATCCATCACTTTATTACGGATGCGGTAAGCATGACGGTCCATTACATGTTGGGGAGCTGTTTTCTGCGGGACCTTATCGTAGCCTGCCAGACGAGCCAGTTCTTCCAGGATATCCGCTTCCCGTCCCATATCTTTACGATAGGCGGGAACCCGGTAATAATGCGCGTATTCAGCAGCGCTGAGCTTGGAAGCAGCATCTTCGGTCAACAGCTCGGTCACCGACGTCTGTATGCCCTTGATATAGCGACCTGCCCCCATGTATTCAAAATGAAGATTTGCCATGTATGATCTGATCTCGCTTTCCGGTAGTTCAAAGCCAATCAGGTGTGTAAACCTGGCCGGACGCAGAGCTAGATACTGCTCTTGTTCAGGATTGGGATAATCGTCCAGTAAGGCTCCACACACTTCACCGCCAGCGAGATCCTGGATCAGGTTTGTGGCGCGAATGCTCACATCCTGCGCAAATTCGGCGGATAAGTGACGCTCAAAGCGATATGAGGAATCCGAACTCAGCTTCAGCTTGTATGATGTTCTGCGAATACTTCCGGGATGAAAAGCGGCACTCTCCAAAACGATGGTCCTGGTTTCAGCAGTGATGCTGGAATGCTCCAAGCCCATCACCCCAGCAATGGCAGAAGCCTTTTGCCCATCGGCAATCACCAATTCATCACCATCGAGGGTATATGTCCGCCCGTCCAGAGCAAGAACTTCCTCCTGGGGATATGCTTTTCGGATCACGATATCGGGATGAGGGCTCATCGGATCTTTGCCCACGAGCTTCGCGTAGTCAAAAGCATGCAGGGGATGGCCAGTCTCCATCATTACGTAATTGGTGACATCCACGATGTTATTGATCGGGCGTAGACCGCTCTTGATCAGAGCTGTTTTCAGCCACAGCGGAGATTCGGTCACCTGGACTCCGTGAATCACTCTGGCTGTATAACGAGGGCAAAGCTCCGGTTCATCATTGTAGAGACCCAACTGAGGTCCATCATTGGTAAACCGGACATCTTTCAAGGCTGGCTCACGCATGGGACGA
Source organism: Candidatus Cloacimonadota bacterium (assembly GCA_023392795.1). GTDB lineage: Bacteria > Cloacimonadota > Cloacimonadia > Cloacimonadales > Cloacimonadaceae > UBA5456. The sequence continues at coordinate 23,543 of JAEWNJ010000057.1, read as the reverse complement.
TTTAGCTTGGCGCTGAGATCCCGGGCGATGCCTTTGTAACCCAAAAGGTCACTGCGATTGGGAGTAATCTCCAATTCAAACACTGTGTCGGGAAGCTCATAAAGCTCATTCACCGAGGTGCCGATAGCAGTGTGATCGGGCAGTCTAACGATCCCGGCATGATTCTCAGAAATGCCCAATTCCCGCTCAGAACAAAGCATCCCATTGGATACAATGCCTCTGATTTTGGCAGTCTTGATCTCCAGATCACCCAATACGGAACCCGGCAGAGCAAGGATGGCCATCATCCCCGCCTGACAGTTTGGAGCTCCACAAATAACCTGCAGAGTATTGTCCTCAGCCTTGGCTCCGAAGGCATAATCGCCGATATCCACCTGGCAAAGCTTGAGATGATCGGTCTTCGGTACCGGCTCAGCGCTAATTACACGCGCAGCGATCACAGATGAAGGCAGAGCGCCGATACTGGTGATGCCTTCCACTTCGATACCAGCAAATGTCAGCAGATCGGATAGCTCATCTACGCTTTCATTGATATCCAGATACTTCTTTAGCCATGATAAGGTGATTTTCATTATAACTCCCCTCTGAATTGTTTCAGCATGCGCAGATCGTTCTCAAACAGGATCCGCATATCGGGTATGTTATACTTCAGCATGGCGATGCGTTCGATGCCCAAACCAAAGGCAAATCCAGTGTAAAGCTCGGAATCTATCCCCAGAATATCAAAGACATTGGGATCCACCATGCCGGCACCACCCATTTCCAGCCAACCAGACTGTTTGCATACTCTGCAGCCGCTACCGCCACAGACTACGCAGGATATATCCATCTCTGCCGATGGCTCAGTGAAGGGGAAGAAATGGGGACGAATGCGACTGCGTACCTTGGTTCCAAACATAATGGAGGCAAAGTTTTGCAGGGTATCAGTGAGGTCACTCATGCTGATTCCTTTGTCCACCACCAGGGCTTCCACCTGATGAAACACTGGCGAGTGCGAGGGATCCGGCTTGTCATTGCGATAGCATCTGCCCGGAGAGATGATCCTGATAGGCGGAGCATACTTTTCCATCGTGCGGATTTGCACTGTGGAGGTTTGCGTTCTCAGGAGTTTCCCGCCTTCCACGTAGAAGGTATCAGCCAGATTACGCGAGGGATGATCCGCTGGAGTATTGAGTGCATCGAAATTGTGGAATTCATCATCAATGTCCGGACCCTCGGCGATTTCAAAACCAAGGCTCATAAAAACTTCGTCGATCTGGCGTCTGACGATGGATAGGGGGTGATACCCTCCCCGCTGAGTGGGGATGCCAGGCATTGAGAAATCGATGCCGGCATTGTCTTTGTGCCAGCCTTGTTCCTTGATGGCGTTGGCTTTGGCGGTTAGCTGTGTTTCAACTCTCTGACGGGCTTCGTTTAGTAGATTGCCAAACGCGGGACGTTCGGAGGCATCCAGATCCTTCATCTTCCCGTATAGGCTATTGAGTAAGCTTTTTTTGCCCAGGTATTTAGCTTTGGTATTGAGGATATCGTTTGCGCCGGTGCAAGCCTCGATTTCCCGGGCTGCTTCCTCGAGCATGGTTGCAAGCTGATTCTGCAATGTACTATCCTTGAAATGGCTTAAGTGGTTCTAAAAATACAAACACACAGGCGGATGAATCTACCCGTGCGGGATACAACTGGAAAAAGGAAGCAGAGCTCACCCGAAGGTAGGCTCTGCGTCCTGAATGCTTCAGTGATTTTTGGCGATCTCAACCAAACGGGCAAAGGCCGGAGCATCATGCCAGGCCAGATGAGCCAAAGTCTTACGGTTAATTTCGATGTTTGATTTGTGTAAACCGTTGATAAACTTGCTGTAGCTCATGTCGTTCAATCTGCAGGCTGCATTGATGCGGGTGATCCACAGGCTGCGGAACTGACGCTTTTTGAGCTTGCGGTGGGCAAAGGAGAAAGCCATGGCGCGTTCGACGGTTTGTCTGGCAACGCGATAAGTCTTGCTTCTGCGGCCAAAGTAACCTCTGGCAGCCAACATATATCTCTTTCTTCTGCGGTGTGCGGCAACATTATTTGTAGTTCTTGGCATCTTTATTCTCCTTTACATTCCCAGCATGCGGTAGATTCTGTTTTCATCGGCTTTACGCACGATGGCGCTGGTACGAAGGTTACGTTTCAATTTCGGTGATTTCTTGGTCTTGATATGGGCACTTTTAGCGTGGTGACGCACGATCTTTCCTGTGCCGGTGAGCTTGAAGCGCTTGGCGGCAGATCGATTGGTTTTGATCTTCGGCATTTTATATCTCCTTAGCTTTATTCAGTTTATATCTCCGGTGCTTGGATTCAGCGAGCCGGATGCAGATTTATTCTTCTTCAGGGATTTCTGTAATCGGGGCTGCGACTTCGACCGCGCCATCAACTGGGGCTGTTTCGGCAGCAGGAGTACTTTCCTTTGCCAGAATGCGGTCAATGTCTTTCTTGGGGCTTACCACAATGGACAGCAGGTTACGATCGGCTACGGGCTCGTTATCTACATCGGCGATGTAGGCCAGATCCTCTTTCAATTTGTCCAATACCCGGTATCCCAATTCCTTATGAGCCATCTGACGTCCCCGGAAACGAACCGTGAACTTCACTTTATTGTGCTGTTTTAAGAATTTGATAGCGTTGTTTTTCTTGAAGTTATAGTCGTGTTCTTCGGTATTGGGGCCAAATTTAATCTCTTTGACCTCCACCTCGTGCTGTTTCTTCTTGGCTTCTTTGGCCTTCTTTTCTTTCTGAAAATAGTATTTGCTAAAGTCCAAAATACGGCACACCGGAGGATCTATGTTGGGAGAAATCTCCACCAGATCCAATTCCGCTTCTTCCGCCCTGCGCAAAGCTTCACGCAGCGATACGACACCGACCTGTTTGCCATCAGAACCGATCAGGCGAACCTTGTCCGCTATGATCTGATGGTTGATCCTTTCTTTAGGCACGACTTCTTTTGTCCTTGCCTTGTAACGCTTAATCCGGATTATAAGAACCTCCTTCTTACCGGAAAAAATGAAGCAGGCGAAGAACTCGGTAAGAACCGAAAACTCCGCCTGCTTCACAGTAATATATGTAATGACTTTGTCTTAACCTTTGGCCTTACACGCACATTCAAGCAGTAAGGCAGAAGCAAGCGGCTTCATTTTGTATCACACTTTCTAGGGGGCAGGATCGTGTCAATGGATTTTTTGTGGTATAACTGCCGATGATCGCTAAATCCCCTTCGTCATCAGCTTTTCCCATGGTTTTTGCAAAGTATAGCTCATTACGCGGCGCTTTTTTCCCTGCAAGCCATCGGGAACCCGATCCTCGTATTCATCGAGCACCAGGTATTCATTGAAAATCAGGCTTTTATCCTCTGCAGCTTTCTGAACTTCCCGGATGCCGTCTTCCACCAGTTTCTGATCGGTGTATTCCATCAGATTGGTATTGCAGATGAGCTCCGTCACCTGCAGCTTGGAGGCAAATTCCAGCATATCGATCATCGCGATAATCTCTTCGGCATTGGTGGTAAAAGGACGAGAGGTATTCACTACCAGACGCAGGATATAGCCCCGCTCTTTGATGGAATCCACAAAGCGCCCCAATGTCCGGCAACCCGCAGGATCACCACCCACATCCAGGATCACAGTCCTATCCAGGTTCTCGATCGCACCTTTGATGCGGGGTGATATCATGGGCAAATCGGCATGGGAAAACTCCCCATCCGGGGCAATCACTTCAATCCCTTCTGCGGCAAAAGTATCGCGTACATCGCGGGTTCGGAAATAGGGGTTTACCACATCCATATCCGCCAGGGCCACATCCTGACCCTGAGCCTTCAAGCTGCGCGCCAGATGGATGCTGTATTCGCTTTTCCCGCTGCCGTATGCGCCGATGGTAATGTATAAATTCATATTCTGATGTCTCTTCTTTGTAATTCCTTGGTCAATTCAAGATAATCCCCCACAAAGACATCCGCCAGCTCCTTGATCTGCTCCAATTGCTCGTAACTATCGGGATCGTCGATGGCGATCACATGCATGCCGGCAGCCTTGCCAGCCTGAACCCCGGTAAGAGTATCCTCCACCACGATGCAGTGTTTAGGCCCGATAGCAAGCCTCTCCGCGCATTTGAGATAGATGTCTGGATATGGTTTTCCCCTCAGATGCATATCGCCGCTAACCACCACGTCAAACATATCCCAAACCTTGTTGAATGTGAGTGATAGTTCAGCCAATTGCCAGGAATTGCTGGTGCCCAATCCGATCTTTATTCCGGCATCCTTCAGACGTCGCAGGAGATTTGCCGCTCCGGGTTTCAATTGCACCGATTGGGCATACTGCCTGCTCACCATATCGGTCCAGATAAACATGATCTCTTCCACGCTTTCACTGAGACCAAAGCGGTCCTTAAAGTATTGAGCTGTTTTAATGAAACTGTTGCCTTGCGGAAGATGGTCAAAAAGGTCCCTGGGGACTTCTATTCCTCGTTTAGTGAGAAAATCCTCATCCACCTGACGCCAGAGGCTCATGGAATCTATCAGCGTCCCATCCAGATCAAATATTATCGCTTTTATCATCATAAAAAAATGGAGCGGGAAACGGGGCTCGAACCCGCGACTTCAACCTTGGCAAGGTTGCGCTCTACCACTGAGCTATTCCCGCTAATATATGGTACCAGAGGCCGGACTTGAACCGGCACGGGCTTAACACCCGAGGGATTTTAAGTCCCTTGTGTCTACCTGTTCCACCACTCCGGCACTATGCTTGCCGGGCAAGCACCTGAAACACTTATTCTGTACAAGCTTATGATGGAGGCGACACCCGGATTTGAACCGGGGATGGAGATTTTGCAGACCTCTGCCTTACCACTTGGCTATGTCGCCTCAAAAATCTGGAGCGGGAAACGGGGCTCGAACCCGCGACTTCAACCTTGGCAAGGTTGCGCTCTACCACTGAGCTATTCCCGCTCGACCATGTAATGAACCATCAGCGGAACAGGGCTTTTTTTGTCAATGAAAAAATGCGCACGGTATTCCACTCGCTTTCACTTTATCATCCATTGCGCTGCTTTCCTCAAAGAGCATCGAAAGTGAAAATACAAGATTCACAAATTTTCAAGCTTTCCTGTTCCTGATGGTTTTCGTTTCGGCAGCACTCATGCTCCCTTGACAGCGGGAATTAGTGCCGGATCAAGCCCCTATCAAGCCTTTACAATTAAGGCTTGATTTGAGGTTGATGACAACTTGACTAATGCTGTCAAAGAGGAAGGAGCCAATCTCATGCAAAATGTAACGCTCTTCATACACATAATCGTGTACCATATTCTTTGTAGCATCGGTATGCTGCGTTACCTTTGTAGCATCGGAATGCTACATTACTCTTGGTAGCATCGGAATGCTACGTTACTCTTCAGCAAAGATCTCCGCGCTGAAGCGGTAAAGTCTGGCATCCTTATCCAGCCAGGATTTATTGGGCAGCGATGCCTTGCGGCATAGCTGAGCCAGAAAAGTATCCCTGTCCCAACCCCACTCTGTGGCAACCTGAGGCAGTAGTAATCCTGATGAATAGGGATGTTCCAGGTACAGGCCATCCCGGCCGATCGTGATATCTGCGATATCTTCTACCGGGATCATCGGACTCAGGATCGATATTTCCAGGCGAATATCAGGCAATTCATCTGCCCTTAGTGGAGGAAAGCGGGGATCCCTGAAAGCTGCTGACAAGGCCATCTCCTGTACGCTATCGACGATATTCTTGTAACCCCGGATGTAGCCTATACAGCCACGCAGCTCGCCATGCTTATGGATGGAGACAAAGACGCCGCAGTGTTCGGAATAGGCCTCATCTGAGGGAGTGTGGCAGGGTGTCCCCTGTAGCTTTCTGGTAATAACGGCGCGGGCAAAGGTCAGTAATTCACTGCGCATCTTATCACTTAGCATATCTTTAGCCCCTTATAGATTCACTTTAGCTGCCAGATAACCCACCACCTGGCTGTTGTTTCCGGAGCTTTCACCAGAATGAGTATAATGAATAACTCTCGCTGTGGGCGAAGTATAACGCTGAGCCATCATGAGCAGGGTCATGATGCCCCCAATCCCGCAGGCTTCCAGAAGACCGTGCTGGTCATCCTTCCAGAGTGCCCCGGCATCCAAAGCCAAAAAGTGCCGGGCAACTCTTTGATCCATCTCCTCGGCCCGCTTTGCCGGATGATAATGCGAGAGATCGCTGGAGACCAGGATCATGATGCGCCTGGCCGATTTGTACACAAGGTCATATAGAGTGGCGGCCAGATCAGAGGCCACCGCGGGGATCTGGTTGCCGATCATCACGGGGCAGATCTTTGCATCAGGGAAAAAGTAGCGAATAAGGGGAAGCTGTATCTCCATGGAATGCTCGAGAGCATGATAATCCAGCGCGATATTCTGCTGGGCACAAGGGCTAAGAGCCTTGTAGAGATCAGCATCCAGTGCCAGATTACCCAGGGGAGTTTCGTACTCCAGATACGGGGAAAGGCTGAAATCGAAGTGCATCCCCTGATGACTTGGGTGCAGGATGATGAAGCTATCCACGTTTTCATGCGCGATTGATGCCATGCCCCAGGTGGCGCATTTACCGCTATAAATGTAGCCCGCGTGTGGCAAAAGCAAGCCAAGGCACCGCTCGGTTTCATTGGCAGCCGGAGCTTCATCTATCCATTTTTGCAGCAAACTGGTGATCTGATCCGCAAAACGCGGGTAAAAAGTGCCGGCATGCGCTGTCTTTCTAAGCATTGTCATCCCCCTGTCTTTGTCGATTCATGATTATTACTGATACCCTCATTTCCCCTGGCATCAATCCTCCTGCATATAAATTAAACGTCCCATTGCTTGGTAACCAATCAAATAATCTTCGAATGCCGCTAAGTTCTCCTCCGGCACTTTTACTTTCAAACATACTCTCTGGGTATAATCGGAGGTGATCTCCAGGGCACCAAAGGCGGCCATTTGATGGCGCAAACCATCCACAAAAGCATAGTCTGTGGTAATCGTATAGCCATGATAGAGGATCAACGGGATCCTTTCACTGGCGTCAATGGCGGCTTGTGCGCTCTGAGTATACGCATCGATCAAGCCTTTCACGCCCAGCTTTATCCCCCCGAAATAGCGCGTAACGATGATGAGTACTCCTGAGAGATCGTTGCGCAGGATGCTGTTAAGGATTGGCTTCCCAGCCGTGCCACCGGGCTCTCCGGCATCGGAATAGTACTGTGTTTGCTGAGCGTAACCCAGTACATAGGCATAGCAATTGTGAGTGGCATTGGCATAAGTGTTTTGGTGTTCCTTCAGGATTTCCTGCACACTTTCGGAGCTCGTCACCGGGAAAATGAAGGAAAGGAACTCACTGCGCTGGATCTTGAGCTGCGCTGATTGGGCTGTTTGTACTGTATAAAACATCATTTCACCTTGGGTATATCGTTCCAGGAAGTTGTGAAGCGTGGGCTGAGCCTGGTTCTGCGCATTTCCCATTCTTTATCGATCCCGCTACTGGCTACGTAAACTGTATCTCTACCGTGGGCTTTGTTGATGCGATCCACGGCCTTCATCAATTTGGCTCTGCCGTCGTCCAAGTAGTTTGTCTCGATAAAACTTAGCGGCACATCGTCTTCATGCATGATATCAGCCAGCATCACACCGGCTTTCTTGTATTCAAAGCCTTCCAGATACAGTTCATCAAGTAGTTTTAAAGCTACGCGGATCATATCTGGAGTGTAGGCACTTGGGGGGAAAAGCGTAGTGGAGATGGAGTTGTTGTACTGCGGGCCTTCTTTGAAACGGTTTGTGCAAAGAAAGACCATCATGTGGCCCGCCACAGATTTCTGAGCGCGCAGTTTCTCGGCGCTGCGGGTAACGTAGGTGGATACTGCCTCTGCCAGTTCGGCGATCTCCGATACCTGTCGGCCAAAGGATTTTGAGGTTACGATGCTCTTTTTGCTCTGGGGAGCGTCATCGATGCCGATGCAGGAATAACCCCGAAGTTCGAGAATGGTTTTATGCCCCACCATGGTCATGTAATGATCGATGAACTTGTCGTCTGCTTCTCGAAGCTGCAAGGCATTTTCGATGCCATTTTGCTTGAGAAACTTCTGATACTGCCTGCCAATGCCCCAGATGTCGCCAACATCAATGCGAGCCAGAGCTTTCTGACAGCGTTCTTCATCCAATAGCGACAGCGCACCCTTGAACGCGGGAATTCGCTTGGCGTGATGATTGGCGATCTTGGCAAGGGTCTTGGAACGGGAAATGCCTACCGATACGGGCATTCCCGTCCAACGATATACGGTGCGTTTCAGCTGCCTGCCCCATTCTTCGTAGTCATTGATCAGTAGCCCCGTAAGGTTCAAAAATGCCTCATCGATGGAATAAACCTCCACTTCGGGAGTAAAGCGGGATAGCACTTCCATCACCCGCGCACTCATATCGCCGTAAAGAGCGTAGTTTGAGGATAGGAGTACTCCACCATGTTTTTTCAGATAAGCTTCATGCTTAAACCCCGGCGCGCCCATGGGGATTTTGAGCGCTTTCACCTCATTACTGCGGGATATGATGCAGCCATCATTGTTTGAGAGTACAGCCACAGGGACTTTTTGCAGCTTGGGATTGAACACTCGTTCGCAGGATACGTAGAAGTTATTGCAATCCACCAAAGCAATGATCTCTTTGTCTGAAAGTCCGGTGCTGTCCATGATACTCCTTTTGGGATACATATTGTAAACGAGGGCAGCTTTGTCAAGCAGGCAATGGTTGAAGTGCAAAAAAGAGCGCTTGCCAACGGGGATGATGGCAAGCGCGGATGGATGTGTATCGGGTTTTCTTATGGGGCTTGATAAATAAATTCGTTGTTCCTGTAACCATCATGATCAGCGAACCAATCTGTGTAGGAACTGCCATTGCTCTGAGCCCAGTCTTTGAACTTCTGATAGGGTTTGGTAATCTCAGCATGTTCGATTGGGTAATCCCAAAGCTGGGGAATATTCACTCCCCAAGGCAGATTATCAACGGATTTATACCAGTTTCCAGGAGTGCTGGCGTCACCACCGGTGCCGAACAATGACATGTTCATCAGAGGGGTGGGAGCATATCCGGAAAGGTGGATTTCGTGGCTTCGCACTTCATTTACAAAGATGAAAGGATTGTATGGCGGAGCTGTGGTAATGTCAGATAATGCAATAGGAGTATGCAGCTTAAAGCTGACGTTGAATTCCACCGGCATTCTGTAAGGACTGCCGGGCACAGTGTTTACTAAAACTTCTGAAGGGATGAGGTTATTGGTATTATTAAAGAAGCGGAGCACCGCTTTGTCCCCAATCTCGTGTTCAAAGAACTCAGGCAGGCTGGCATTTACATCGTAGATCTGAGCGCTGCTAAAGGGAAGCTCCACGGCAAAACCATTCTTTTTGTTCGCACCAATTGCCCGAAGCTTGTAGCTCATCTCCACTTTCTTCACTTCGTTTGAGGCATTGGTGATCTGATTTACGTTGTAATCTATCACCATATCATTAAAGTCATAGTCGCCAACTTCAGGCCAGAGGTCTTCAAAAGCCAGGGTGCCAACGGCATCTTCCGGGTAAGTCGTATTATTGAAAGCCAATGAGGCATCTTCGGGATAATCGTCGTCAACATCGGCAATACCATCACCATCCTGATCAGAAACTCCACCCACTGACACAACATTTGTCATATCAACTGCTGAGAGAGGATTGACGGTGACGTAAAACACTACATCATTGAAGTCATCGTCGCTGTTATCGTCACGATCCAAATCTTCAAAACCTATTAAGAACTTCTGGGATGGGGCATCGTAGATCATCACGCTGTGTTGTTTGTCCCCACTCTCGGGGTTAAAGTCTTTGTTGGAATAATACACTGGTTCTCTATCACTGATGTGAAAACTAAAAAGACCCTGTCTATAACCATTGGCGACCAAAAACCAGCCCAAAGTAGTCCCCTCATCAAACTCGCCAAGATAAACAGTATTTCCGGAGTTCAAATGGCCACCGCTGCCATTAAGAGAAGCATTGGGGAGCAAAACGTTGTGGCTACTAATCTTGTTGGCCTTCTTGGGAGGGTTGTTGCTGTCATATGAGTAGTAACCAAGAGTATTCAGATAACCAGCACCTTCAGTGACGAAGGTAATCCACACCTCAGCGTCTTGATCGATCTTGATATTTTGCTGATTGGCGTTGTTAAGGTATTCAGGATGGCTGTTCTGGATGGATGATCCCTCAGGGAGGGCAGCATTTACTCTGGTCAGGAAATCAGCACTGATCACTTGATTTGTCATGGGATGCGGTGTGCCGTTGTAAGTGTACGATAATCCAGGTGTATTTTGAAATTTCACACCTTTACCATCCAGCATGGTCAAACCGCTCTTGTCTTCAGCCTGAGTATTGCCATAGGTGTGTGCTGCGCGATCAGCAATCACTGGTATCTCTGTAGTGGACATAAAGCCGCGGGCCCAAACACTCTTCACTCCTGTGGGTATTGTAAGACGGGTGTTATATACACCATCAGCTCCAGTAACGCCTTTCCCCATCGGTGTACTGTACTGATCAGGTTTCTGGGTGAAAATTTCAAAAACGATACCGGGAACGGGTTCTGCAGCATTAGTTAGTACTTGCAGTTCCACGTCAACCGGACGTGTAGTTTGCCAGTTAAAATCAGGAGATACAGCAAGATCGGCAACCGGAACATATACGTTATCCCCGTTATCCGAGCAAGCGGAGATCGCCAGAGCGATCAACGCAAGACTTGCCAGCAGTCTGAAAAAGCGATTCATATCCAACCTCACGGACCTTTTGTAATTAAGTATGATGACAAGATATTCGGTGCCGTATTGCAGTCAAGTACTATTTTTCACTTTTGCAATTTCTACCCGCTGCGCCAGAGCCTGAAAAAAGCCCTCACGCCGCTTGAGACGTGGTATCGGAGCTCCTTGTAGATGCTATGATACACTGCCCTTTTATACTCTTTTTCCTGGTTTTGGGGTTTGAATGATTCTGGAAAAGGAGGCAGCATATATCCCTGAGCGGCAGCCCACTCAAGAATCTGATGAATGTATGGATAGATCTCAAATGCCTGCAGAGTCCAGTGTTGCCAGGGTTTTGGTTTCAAGCCAAAGTGGATACACAGAGCATCGAGATCTTTATCCATCAAATACTCTGAGGTGGCGGGGGCGGCAGAAGAATATGCCAGCAGAGAGTTTATCACCGATTCATCGGTCATTGAATAGGCCTTGCTCTTGGGATTGTACACACCGGCTGTACCCTCAGGGATCACTTTCTCCATCTGCGCTTGCCATTGATTGATAAAGGGAAGATGGCTGCGGTTCAAGACAAAGCAATTGGTCTGAAAGGTTGATTTGATACGACTCTTGCGCAGATCCCCCACGTCTTCCATCCAAACCTTCAACACGGCGGAGGGGATACTGCCATGAACATCAGAGCGAGCATAATAATTGCGGAATACAGTGGCGTTTTCCTCCGTACCCCGGATCCTGATCTGAATGCTGTTATTGGGACAGATGAAGTATTTTTCCAGGTTCCCACTCACCACGCAATCAGCATCCATCCAGACAATGGTTTCGGTCTCTGCACTGGCAATGGCCATTGGCTTCTGTGTGCAGATGCTTCGAGTATCCCTTTTTTGGGTGGGAAAGACTCTGGTATTGGGAATGCTCTCTAAAATGCGGACATCCTCCGCTGGAAGATCGTAGGCAAGGACGTGAAAGGGGCAGTTCATGCCCTGATAGCGCATGGAAATCCCCAATAGCAACGCCCCCCACAAAAATTCGTGGTCGCAAGCAGTAACAACGGTATGCTTGGGCTGATCAGCCACACTTCACTCCGCGCTTCTGCAGGTAGGGGGTTATCATTCGTAGTCTTGCCATTCGTTATTCATATCTCCACATATTGGATCCAGCAAATTCAATCCCCTAGGACAGGTCAAGGGAAAAAACAACCTCGAAAGGTCATTTTATGGTTATCGGCTAAATATTGTTGCATTTGTGCAACAGCTTGACTTACCCACGGCAGGAAGCAATAGATCATACTCTCAATATGGTGTCCGGCAAGGGATTGTCATTCACACAGGAATATAACTGGGATAGGAGGGATATATGCAACGAGGCCCGTCAAACAAGGATCAGGTCTTCACGCACCATACGGGCTTAGCTGGCCATCCAGCCACCTGCCACTCACCTGGACTCTTCTTCCGTGGGACGCAGGAGGGTGGCAAGAGAGTTACAAAAGCAAAGGAAACCAGGAATGGACACGCGGTTGTACAGTCGGTCGCGGAATAGCATACCTTATCAAACTGGGTTGCAATGGCTTAACCGTGGGTATCCTACGATCTCCATGCCAATCATAGGCAACACACTGTCACTTTTCTATTGACAGCTTTCAGCATTTGAGATGAGGATCGTTCACATAAAGATCGCCCCCAAAAATTGAGGTATGAACAATGAAAATGGAAGAACTGAATTACTATTACAATAAATTCAAGTTCGGCGAAGACATCTTTCACCAACTGATGCAAAGAAGGGTGCGGGACATCCTATTGGTATCCACGTTTTATGACGCCTTCATATTTGAGCAGGACGGCCGGCTATCGGAGCAGATATTTGGAGAATATCGGCAACTAAACCTATCCACTGCGCCCAGGATAACTTCTGTCCCCACTGGAGCAGACGCATTGGAAAAGCTGAAGCAGCACTCATACGATCTGGTAATTACGATGATGCGCATCGGTGAGATCGGCCCCTTTGACCTTGCGAAGCAGGTAAAAGCAGAGCATCCCGATTTGAAGGTATTACTACTGTTGAATGTGGCCTCGGACTACATCATTTGGGAAAACCACGTGGATGAGCGGGTATTCATCGACGATGTCTTTCTCTGGAATGGTGACACAAAGCTCTTTCTGGCAATGGTGAAGAGCGTGGAAGACGCCATGAACGTGGAATATGACACCACGCACGGCCTGGTCCGCGTTATCCTGCTGGTGGAAGACAGTGTACACTATTACTCAATGTTTATGCCATCCCTGTACTCGGTGATCATGAAACAGACGCAGAAGCTGATCGAAGAAGAGGTTAGCGACATAAACAAGCATCTGCGCATGCGCATTCGCCCCAAGGTACTGCTTGCTCATGACTATGAAGAAGCGATACGTCTGTATGAGAAGTACAAGGATTTTATGCTCTGCGTTATTTCCGATATACGATACCGGATTGGCGGAGAAGTGGACGCCAAGGCTGGATTCAAGTTGGTACGACAGATACTATCCAAAAACCGGGATTTGCCAATGATCCTGCAATCTTCTGAAGCTGAAAACGAAGCTGACGCGCACGATCTGGGAGTGCATTTCCTGAATAAAAACTCCAAACACCTATTTCGCGACTTGCGTGAGTACATGGTTTACAATCTGGGCTTTGGCAATTTCATATTCCGTAATCCGACAGGAGAGATCATCGACGAAGCGGCAAACATCGCAGATTTTGAAGAGAAAATCCTGGAGATTCCTGTCGATTCGCTGGAGTTTCACAGTCGCTTCAACCATTTCTCAAATTGGCTGATCGCCCACGGTGAAGTGCAAATCGCCAAGAAAATACGCCCCATGAAGATCGAGGATTTTGATTCCCGAGATGAGTTGCGTCGATTCCTGTATCACATCTTCCGTACGGTACGCATCGAGAAAAACCGGGGCAAGATCATAAATTTTGACGCTGTCTCGCTGGCAGAGATGAATCAGATAATCCGGCTCACCGAAGGTTCGCTGGGGGGTAAGGGGCGTGGATTGGCATTCCTGAACGCATTGCTATGCACCATGGATTATGAGAAAAAGTTCGAGAATACCGCTATCTCGCTGCCATCCACGGCGATCATCGGAACCAACGAGTTCGACCAGTTCCTGGAACGCAACCGGATTATGGACAGGGTACCGGGGAAAAGCGACGATGAGATAGACGACATATTCATCAAAGGGCAACTCTCGGATGCTCTGGTGAGGCGACTCGAGATATATCTGGATCACGTGACCTATCCCATTGCGGTCAGATCGTCCAGTCTATTGGAAGATTCTCAGGCACAACCTCTTGCTGGAGTATACCGCACCTTTATGCTGCCCAATAATCACACAGACAAGATGCATCGCCTACGGCAATTGATGGATGCCATAAAGCTCGTCTTTGCCTCCGTATTTCTGGAAGACGCTCGTAATTTCCTGGATGCCCTGAACTTCAAAGCGGAAGAAGAGAAGATGGCTGTCATTATCCAGGAAACCGTGGGCAGTTTACAGGGTGAAAGCTATTACTATCCCCATGTTTCAGGAGTGGCACAGAGTTACAACTTCTACCCCACTTCGCATATGCAGCATACAGATGGCATCGCCAATGTCGCCCTGGGACTGGGCAAATCCGTGGTGGAAGGCAAGCTAAACTATCGCTTTTGCCCAAAGTATCCCGAGCTGGACATGTTGCCCCCCGAAGAAATGATGCGCAATTCCCAAAAGGAGTTCTTTGCCCTCAATCTGGCCAGTAATGACTTCGACCTCACCAAAGGGGAAGAGATAACTTTGGCAAGACTGAAACTTGCGGACGCAGATTCTCACGGCACCCTGAAGTACCTGGCTTCGGTGTGGGATTATGAAAACTATCGCCTGACGGATAACCTGCAGGAGAAAGGCCTGAAGGTGCTCACTTTTGCTTCGATCCTGAAATACCACTACTTCCCGCTGGCCAGGATCGTGCAGGAATTGCTGGAGATCGGAGAAATCGCGCTGGGTATACCGGTGGAGATCGAATTTGCCGTCAACCTGGATCAGGAAAAGAGCTTTGCCAACAAACCAACCTTTTACATCCTGCAGATCAGGCCGCTGTCTGTGAGCACCGATGCCTATCATATCGATGCAGATAAGCTGAACAAGGATGATCTGCTGATGTACACTGAGCATGGAATGGGTAATGGGATTATTGATGAATTACGCGATGTGATCTACCTTGATCCTGCGTGTTTTGATAAGACCATGACCCATAAAATGCAGGAAGAGATCGAGAAATTCAATGATAAAATGGCAAAACAGGGCAAGCGCTATATTCTAATCGGTCCCGGCCGATGGGGTTCGCGGGATAAGTTCTTGGGCATACCCGTCCGCTGGCCTCAGATAAACCGGGCGAAAGTGATCCTGGAAACTGGTCTAAGGGATTTCATCGTGGAAGCCAGCCAGGGTACGCATTTCTTCCACAATTTGGTGGCGATGAATGTGGGCTATTTCACCATTCCATTTGTGTCCAAGACGGATTACATTGATCTGGACTGGCTATGTAAACAACCAATAACAGAACGTGGAGATTACTTTGTGCATGTGGAATTTGACCACCCCCTGATCGTGAGGATGGATGGCAAGACCGGCCTGGCTGTGATTCAGAAATAATACCATTTGTGTGTGTGACTTGAGGTATCATCTGTGATCCAGACCAGCTATTGGGCTCAGGAAAGCGAGCTTTTGGAATCGCTAATGCCGGTGCGCGTGCATAGTGTGCTCCTGATCTCATCGCTCTATGATTCCTTTGTATTTGAAGTGGATGGATTTCTGGCGGAGCAGGTGGCTGAAGATTTCCATCTGCTCAATCTCACAAACTTCCCCAACATCTTTCACGCATCGTCCATTCAAAGTGCGTTAAACCTACTGGAATTGGAGAATATCGACCTCGTAATAGTCCATCTCTCGTCCCAGCGGTCCATCGCCATAGACCTGCTTGCCATGATCAAAAACAGAGATCAGGACCTGCCTGTTTACTTTCTGCTGGGAGTTCCACAAGATCTGATGTTTATCGAAAACCATCTGCCGGATTTGGCCAGGGTGGAAGATTTCTTTTACTGGAATGGAGATTCCAAGCTGTTTCTGGCGATCGTAAAGCAATATGAAGACAGAGCCAACATTGCGCATGATGCTGCTGTCTATGACCTGCCCATCATCCTGGTGGTGGAGACCTTTATCCCCTATTACTCGCAGTTTCTACCCCTTTTATATGAGCAGGTACTGCAGCTAAACCACAGCGTGATTCGCCAGGAGCATCAGGATGTATTCAAAGGACTGTACCTGAATGCCAGACCTCGGATCCTTTTGGTACATGATTTCGTGGAAGCGAGATCGGTGTATGAAAGCTATCCAAAATCCATCATCGGGATCATCAGTAATGTGAACTATGTGTACCGGGGACAAACACATAGAGATGGGGGCATTGCCCTATTACAATATGTGAGAAAGCACGATCCCTGCCTTCCCTTTTTGCTGCAGTCCTTCAACCCCCTCTATCGTGACATTGTCACCAGCAACGAAGGGGATTTTCTGTACAAGGATTTGCCGGGATTGTCGCATGAATTGCTGCGCTGGCTCAAGAGCGAAGTGGGGTTTGGCCCGTTCATCTTTCGTGATAAAGACCAAAATGCAGTCGCAGAAGCATTATCCCTGATCGGCTTTCATCGCAGCCTTGATGAGGTTTCGGATGCAGATCTGGCATTCAACTGGAGCCATCGGCATATCCAGAATTGGTTCGCCACACATGCCGAGCTTGCACTATGTAAGGCCCTTGCAAACGAAGAATTGAATACTCCCGGGCAGAAAATCCGCAGATTGCTCCTGGAAAACCTGGAATCTCTGATAGCGTTTCGAAGAAGAGAGAAAATCCAGGATTTTAGCGGGGAGGCTGATTTTGGACTCCCCCTGATCTACAAACTGGGTGAAGATTCCATTGGGGGAAAGGGACGCGGTCTTGCTTTCCTGAATGTGGTTCTGAACCGCTATGGGAGTATCAGTGACAAATATCCCCTGCTGCGGATCAATGTACCTGTGGCAGTAGTACTGGCCACTGGATGCTTTGATGAGTTCATCGCGCACAATCCTACCTTGAAGGATGTGGAGCAGTGGGATGACTATGCCGATGTTGACATCGATGCAATGTTTCTGGAGGCATCGATGCCCCAATCCCTGCTTGAGCAGTTGGACCAAGTGATCACACTGGCGGATTTTCCTCTGGCCATCCGTTCCTCCAGCGTTTTAGAGGACCACATCACCAATCCTTTTGCAGGTGTGTTTCGCACCTATATGCTCCCCAATTCACATCCTGATAGAGGCTTACGCCTGGCACAACTGATGACTGCCATCAAACTCGTATATGCCTCCATGTTTCTAGAGGGAGCCAGAGTGTATCGGGAATCCCTGAAAATACCATCCCGGGAAGAGAAGATGGCGGTAATCATTCAGAAGGTGGCAGGCTCGAAGCATGGTGAATACTTCTATCCTCTGGTTTCAGGGGTGGCCCAAAGCTACAACTACTACCCCGGCACCGGAATGCAGCACGCCGATGGCATCGTAACCCTCAGCGCAGGTTTGGGAAAAAACGCTGTGGAGCGTGGGCGCACTTTTGCCTTTTGTCCACTGTATCCCAATAAAGATCTCTTCCCGACCACCGATATAGTGAAAAACGCCCAACGGCATTTCTTTGCGCTTAGGGAACAGAATGCCACGTGTGTCATCAGTTCCGATGAAGCTGCTTACCTGGCTAGAGTGCCCATCGATGCCAATCTCCTAAGCAGCGAGATGGAACTGCTCTCCTCTGTCTGGGATCACAACGATCTTGAGTTTCTCAGCGGACGGTTCATCAAAGGGCCACGTGTGATTACTTATCGAAACATCCTGCACTACAAAGCCTTCCCTTTAGCTGAACTATTGAATGATCTGCTAAAGCTGGCCAGGGAGCTGCTGGGTTGCGAAGCAGAAATGGAATTCGCATTCGATGTTGATGCTGCCGGCACAGCATGCTTCTATCTGTTGCAGATCCGTCCGATATCGGTGAATAAACTGCTCTACAGCGAGCCTCTGGAAGGATATCGCAAACGCACGAACGAACTGATCCTATATTCATCATACGCTCTGGGCAGTGACATCTATGAGACTCCAGATACTCTGGTGTATCTGAAACCGGGTAACTTTGACATCACCAGGACTGCTGAGATCGCGATGGAACTGGAGACTATCAATAGGAAGTTCAGAGATAGAGGGGAAAGATTTATCCTGATTGGACCTGGACGCTGGGGAACCTCTGATCGTTTTTTGGGGATTCCTGTGGCCTGGAGTCAGATCACTCAGGCCTCGGTGATCGTTGAATTGGTGCTTCCCGATATGAGTATCGAGGCCAGCCATGGCAGCCACTTTTTCCACAATCTCTTCAGCATGGGCGTAGCATATCTGACTGTGCAGGAACCTGCGGACTACGTAGCCTGGGATTATCTGGATGGAAACGCTGTGGATGATGATCTCGGCTATTTTCTAGTGTCTAGATGCAAAGAGGGGATAGAAGTACTCTTCGATGGCAAGAATGCAGTAATCAAGAAAAGATGAATATGCCCATGGCATGGCTTATGAGTGTGTGACCAATAAATAAAACCAGTGTGTGTGTACAAAAAAAATCACAGGAGGTATGTGAAGATGACCATGCACGAATTCCTGCACCAGGTGAGCGCGAAGAACAGCGATCAACCTGAGTTCATTCAGGCCGTCACCGAAGTCGTAGAATCCATTTGGGACGTTTATGACGGCAACCCGCAATATCGTAAATCAAAGATTCTGGATCGTATCGTTGAACCAGAACGGATCATCATCTTCCGTGTGCCCTGGCATACGGACAATGGCGAAGTAATGGTAAACAGAGGCTTCAGAGTGGAATTTAACAGCGCTATCGGCCCTTACAAGGGCGGCTTACGCTTTCATCCCAGTGTTAACCTGGGGATTCTGAAGTTCCTGGGCTTCGAGCAAATCTTCAAGAACAGTCTCACTACCCTGCCGATGGGTGGAGGTAAAGGAGGTTCCGATTTCAATCCCCGGGGACGCTCTGATGAAGAAGTGCAGCGCTTTTGCCACAGTTTCATGCTTGAGCTTTTCCGGCATATAGGCCCCGATACAGACATTCCTGCCGGCGATATCGGGGTGGGGAAACGTGAAATCGGATACTTGTATGGAATGTATAAGAAAATCCGTAATGAGGTGAGTGGAGTGCTTACCGGCAAAGGTCTGGAATGGGGCGGTAGCCTTATCCGCCCCGAAGCTACTGGTTATGGTACGGTGTACTTCGCCGATGAAATGCTTAAAACTGTGGGGCAGGGCTTTTCCGGGAAGAAAGTATTGATCTCCGGCAGCGGGAACGTATCCCAATACGCCATCCAAAAGGTAAATGAACTGGGCGGAATTGTGATCACAGCCTCAGACTCCGATGGATTCATCCATGATCCCGAAGGCATCAAAGGAGAAAAGTGGGAATATCTGATGGAACTCAAAAACATCCGAAGAGGCCGGATCAGTGAATACGCCGAAGAGTTTGGAGTACAATACTATCCCGGTGAGCGACCTTGGAAGATACCTGCCGACGTGGCTCTACCCTGCGCCACGCAGAATGAAATTAGTGGCGAAGAGGCCAGGGCATTGGTCAAGAATGGCTGTATCTGCGTATCAGAAGGGGCAAACATGCCCACCACTCTTGAGGGGGTTGAAGTATTCCTGGATGCTAAAATCCTCTATGGGCCGGGTAAAGCAGCCAATGCAGGCGGTGTTGCCACTTCTGGGCTTGAGATGACTCAGAACTCCATGCGTATGAATTGGAGTAGGGATGAAGTGGATAGTAAACTACACGGGATAATGACATCCATTCACGAACACTGCGTAGAATATGGTAAATCAAACAACTACGTAAACTATGTAAAAGGTGCCAACATTGCAGGATTCATCAAAGTGGCAAATGCGATGATGGACCAAGGTTTAATCTAGAGAAAAACATTGACAGAATCAAGCCCTGTGCGGATGCATGGGGCTTGAGCTTAAATCCTGATAGATGGAGGATACAATGGACTACGACAGCCACACCATGAGTGCTGCAGATACGATCTTCGCCTTACGCGAGCGCGTAAAGGAACTCACCTGCCTGTACAGAATCACGGATCTGGCAAACCGCACCGACATCTCCTTTGACGAGTTTATGGCAGAAGTGCTACTGATAATTCCCCGGTCCATGCAATATCCTTCCGCTGCAGGCTGTCGCATTCAGATCGACGATCAATACTACGACACCCCAAATCTGGAGCTTGGCGATGAATCTATCTTTGCTGAAATATCCGCAAATCACCAGGTTCGCGGCCAGATTCAGGTCTTCTATCTCGAAAGCGCCAATGTGGAGTTTTTACCGGAAGAAACCTTGTTGCTCAGAGGTGTAGCTCAACAACTGGCATTGGTTTTGGAGCGTAAGAACGTGGAAGAGAATAACGCCCGGTTACAAGAACAGCTCCGCCACGCCGACCGCCTGGCCACTATCGGGCAGTTATCTGCCGGCATAGCACATGAAATCAATGAACCACTTTCCGCGATCCTGGGCTTCGGACAGCTTATAAAAAGTGACTATCAGTTACCCGAAGCAGCAGAGAAGGATCTGCAGAAGATCATTGCGTCAGCTCTGCATGCTCGTGAAGTAGTGAGAAAACTGATGCTTTTTTCCCGGCAGGTTCCTCCGAAAATGCAGAACGTGAATCTGAATAAACTCATCGAAGAAGGTTTTTACTTCCTGGAAAATCGCTGTGAAAAGCAGGGCATTACGATCGAGTATGACCTGCAGCAGAACCTCCCGGAGATAGTGGCAGACGCATCCCAGATCCATCAGGTATTGGTGAATCTCTCGGTGAACGCTATGCAAGCCATGCCCCAGGGAGGGACCATCTCGATAAAAACATCCTATCACGATGGCAACATTGAATTGCAGGTTTCAGACACCGGAATCGGGATGGATAAAGATCTATTGCAAAAGATCTTTGTCCCGTTTTTCACCACCAAAGATGTGGATCAGGGTACCGGACTCGGGCTTCCAGTAGTTCATGGCATCATCAGTTCGCATCACGGAGCGATCAAAGTGGAGAGTAATCCCGGTAAGGGCAGCACTTTTCGCATCTTTTTGAGAGTACACCATGACGATTGAACAAGTACAGATCCTGATCGTAGAAGACAATCCCGATACCTTGGAAATGCTGCAGCGTAAAGTAGCAGCCCTGGGACATGCCGTGTATTGCGCTGTTGATGTTTCATCTGCGATTGCCAGAGTGGAAAAGCAGCGAATCGACATCATCCTGACAGACTATAAGATGCCGAAGCTTAGCGGATTGGACCTGATCAAGCATATCAGCGCGCATTACCCTGGAATACGCCTGATCATGATCACTGGTTATCCTACCATTGAAGGAGCGGTGGAAGCGGTCAAGATGGGAGCACAAAGCTATATCACCAAACCTTTTACGGATGAAGAGCTTCACGCTTCCATCGATGAAGCCATCCACAGCATCAAGCTCAAGAAAGCCAATCAACCCCTGCCTTCCAGCGAAACGGGTAAGTATGGCCTGGTGGGTACCAGCAAAAGCATGCAGCGATTGTATCATCTGATCGAAAAGAGCTCCACAAATCAGGCAACAGTGCTGATCCAGGGAGAAAGTGGCACCGGCAAAGAATTGGTCGCCCGCGCGATCCATTATGGAAGTAAACAAAGCAAAGCCCCCTTTGTGCCGATCAATTGCGGCGCGATCCCGGAAAGCCTTTTGGAATCAGAACTCTTCGGCTATACCAAGGGTTCTTTCACTGGAGCGAATGAGACCCGAGCGGGCTACTTTATCACAGCAGATGGAGGAACCATCTTCCTCGATGAGATCAGCGAGACCTCGCTTTCCATGCAGGTAAAGCTCTTACGGGTGCTCCAGGATAAACAGGTGATGATGATCGGTTCAAACAAGAGCCGCAAGGTAAATGTGAGGGTAATCGCTGCAACCAATAAGGATCTCAGCCTTTGCGTCAAGCAGGGAAGCTTTCGTGAAGACCTGTTTTACCGGTTAAATGTGGTACCGATCACCGTCCCACCTCTCAGAGACCACGCTGAAGATATCCCCTTGCTGGTACGTTTCTTCATGAGCAAATACGCCCGTGAACTGGGGCAATCCACGCCCACCATATCCGAGAATGCTCTTAAAAGACTGATGGCGCATCCCTGGCAGGGTAATATCCGCGAATTGGAAAACCTGATCTACCAGATGGTTTTGATGCGTGAGGGTAACGACATCCGTAGCTCCGACCTGCCAAATTACCTGAAGTACAGCGTTGGATGCGTGATCGACTACAACCGTACCCTGGCCGAGGTTGAGGCAGATTACATCCGGGAAATCCTCAAACAAGTGGCTGGGAATAAATCCCTGGCAGCGCGGAAACTGGGCATAGATCGCAAGACTCTTTACAACAAAATGGAGAAGCTGAACTTACCTTATTCTCCTGATTCTTGAGCGACCTAACCTTTGACCTTGATGAAAGTACCCTCGTCCAGCTCCTGAAATGCCTCTTTGATCTCTTCGCGAGTGTTCATCACGATCGGCCCCCGCCATGATATCGGCTCCTTCAGAGGTTTTCCACAGAGGAAGAGGAAGCCGCACGGCTGATCGGAAGTAATCACTTCGATCTCATCCCCGTCCCCAAACAGGACAAGCTGAGTATTGCCGACAGTCTGACCATCTACGGAAGCAGATCCATGATAGACGTATATGAAACACGTAAAACCGAGTTTCGCGGGGAGGATTTGTCTGGTATTGGCCGGGATTTCCACGTCCCAATACTGAGGTTGCACAAAGAGCTCTTCCACTGGTCCTTTAGTCCACATATACTCGCCGCTGATGATCTTCACCCTGCTCCCTTCTGGGCTCTCCACCATCGGAATATCCTGCGCCCGCAGATCTCTGTAACGGGGTTTGCTCATCTTTTCATGCGCCGGGAGATTGGTCCACAATTGGAATCCGTACATGCGTCCTCTCGCATCAGGTTTGGGCATTTCCTGATGGATTATCCCGCTCCCAGCGGTCATCCACTGCACTTCTCCTTTGTGGATCGTACCATGATTCCCCATGCTGTCACCATGCTCAGCAGAACCTTCCAGCATATAGGTAATGGTTTCTATACCCCGGTGCGGATGCCATGGGAAACCTGGAAGATACTTATCTGGATCGTCATTGCGGAAATCATCCAGCATCAAAAAGGGATCATAATCGGGCAGTTGATGATACCCGAATGCCCTTTTCAGATGCACACCTGCACCCTCCAGCACGGGTTCAGCTTTACGGATGCTCTTTATCTTGCGAGGCATAACGTACTCCTATTTGTCTTTTTTCCAGTAGATAACATGTCACGATGATGTCAAGGTGTTTCTGAGTGGAGAGGGTTTAGAAGGTTGAGAAGGTTTAGGGAGTTGAGATGTTTTCAAGTTTTCAGGTTTTCAAGTTTTCAAGTTTTCGAGTAGCGTGGCATCAATTCTCAATTCTCAATTGAAAAAAGGCGTTAGCGATGGCGGCGACCTACTCTCCCACACAGTTGCCCATGCAGTACCATCGGCGCAGACGAGCTTAACTGCTGTGTTCGGAATGGGAACAGGTGTTGCCTC
>JAEWNJ010000049.1 GCA_023392795.1 Candidatus Cloacimonadota bacterium | reverse complement strand
CATAAACACGGCATCCTGGTGGAAGGCGAAATCGGCCACATCAAAGGCACCGAGGATGAGATCGTATCCGATACCGAGCTTTACACGCATCCCGAAGAAGCACTGGAATTTGTGACAAAGACCAATGTAGATCTCTTTGCCGCTTCTGTGGGCACCAATCACGGCGTATCCAAGGGCGAGAACATCGTGCTTCGTCTGGACCTGGTGAAGGAAATCGATGATCTGCTGATCAAGAACAATGTGGAACGTGGACTGGTATTGCATGGCGCTTCCGGACTCACCGACGAACAACAGCGCGAAGCGATCCGGAACGGCGTGGTGAAGATCAATAAAGACACTCACTATCAGATGGATATGGCGCAGGAAGTTCAAGCTTTTTGGGAAAAGGAAAAGTACGCCATCGTGTGTCCCGAAGGCACCGATCCCAAAGCCTACGTACCCAATAAGGGCAAATTCGACCCCCGCAAGTGGCTGGTGAAAGCCGAGAATAAGATGCAACAAACCGTGAAGGATTTCTGCATCGTTACAGGCAGCGCCAATAACAGCATATTACTATAGGAGCAAAACATGTCAAAAGTAGCAATCAATGGATTCGGACGTATCGGCCGCCTGGTAATGCGCGCCATCATAAAGTATCACCCGGATATGGAAGTAATTGCCATCAATGATCTTACCGATGCCAAGACTTTGGCTTATCTCTTCAAGTACGACAGCGTGCATAAGGTCTTTGACGGCGAAGTAAGCCACACCGATGATAGCATCATCGTAAACGGTAAGAGCATTAGGATCTTTTCGCAGAAAGATCCCGAAACTCTGCCCTGGAAAGACCTGGGAGTGGAATACGTGATCGAATCCACCGGCATCTTCTCCACCAAGGAGAAGGCCCGTAAACACCTCGTGGCCGGCGCCAAAAAGGTGATCCTCACCGCTCCCGCCAAGGACGAGGTGGATGCCACCATCGTGATGGGAGTAAACCACAGAAACCTCAAGGATAGCGATCTGATCGTTTCTAACGCGTCCTGCACCACGAACTGTCTGGCTCCCGTCGCCAAGGTCCTGCATGATCACTTTGGCATCGAAGGCGGACTAATGACCACCATCCACTCTTATACTAACGATCAAAACATCCTGGATCTGCCCCACAAAGACTTGCGCAGAGCCAGAGCCGCCGCCATGAGCATGATCCCCACCACCACCGGGGCGGCCAAGGCCATTGGTCTGGTGATCCCGGAATTGATTGGCAAGCTTGATGGATTGGCTGTTCGCGTGCCTACTCCGGATGGCTCTCTGGTGGATCTCAACGTCAATTTGTCCCGGGAAGTGACCAAAGAAGAGATCAATCAAGCGATGAAAGAAGCTTCCGAAACATACATGAAAGGCTATCTGATGTATGCCACCGATCCCATTGTGTCGATCGACATCGTGGGCAATTCGCATTCATCCATCTTCGATAGCGGTGGAACCTATGTGAAAGGTAAGATGGCCAAGATCCTCAGCTGGTATGACAACGAATGGGGTTATTCCTGCCGCGTGACCGATCTGCTGAAGTATATGACCACGCTGTAGATAAAAGAATAGATTGGAACAAGCCCCGGTTTGATAGCCGGGGCGTTTTTTTGAGAAAACGGTCTGTAGCGCTTAAGGGATGATCTTGTGCCCCTTGATCCTGAAGAATACCTTGTCCCCAATGGTGGAAAGCGGAATAGTAAGCGAAGTGGATTCGGTCTGGCTAAATGCAGTGAAGCCGGTGGAGGGGTCGTCAGAATGATCCACAGTGTAGTAATCCACTTCAATCACTGCTCCATCGGGCGTCTGAACCACTGGATCCCATGCTAACAGCAATTGATCTGCCTCTACTTCCATGTGCAGGTTGCTGGGTTCGTTCACTCCCCTCACAAAGCTGTAGCTTAGCCAATCGCTCTGCTGATATACTCCCGGAACACGCTCCACCCACACTCTCCCCAGTTCATCATCAACCTCTGGAAACACGTGGAAAAGGTTTGCGCTGCGGTAATAGCGCTGTTCGGAATGTTCTGGATCGCTGCTATGCATCGGATATACCCTTCCATCTTCTGTTCGATAGTTCAGATCCCAATTGAATCGATCTGCTGCTTTGTGGTAAGTAGTGGAAAAATACAGGTCCAAAGGCTCCATATTCAAGCTAAGCTCTGAGATCTGCCCCACCGGAGTGGTTTGGGCATCCACATAAAGGGGGACGGGGTATACATAGCCTCCAGGGGAGCTATCCATCTGAGTTACAGTGGTTCCAGAAATCCTGTTGATCAGCGAAAGAAGAGCAAACTTGGGATTGGCCACATCATACCAGGCAGTAAAATCAGGATCTGCCAGAAGAGTGGAGATATCGCAACTCATTACCAGAGTATTAGTAGCCGTATCTATAGATGTGCTGATATCGCCGATCCTGTTTACATCGCTTATCCCCGTTCCTGTTATTTTATACAAGCCAGTACTCATCAAGAAGGGAACGCTAACATAATGGAAAGCCCATGCCACCGCTCCTGGAGCATAAGGATCGTCCAATTCTGGACTGGCCAGGCCAATCATGTAAGAATTCCAGGGGCCAAAGAAACTTCCTGTGGGAAATCCTCCGCCCCGAGTCTGCAAACCCACTATCAGTTTTGTATCCGATACTGTTACATAGTCTGCGATGATATCCAGGTAGTTCGTAGCCTGATCGTAGGAAGGAGCATCTGAAACCTTTGTCAGCAAGCCTGGGGCTGGAAGAGACGTACCCGTGTAACGAAGCGGTAGCACTTCCATGGGGCCAGAGCCGGCCTGCTTGCGAAGCCCATAATACGTCCTTCCAGATCCTGAAGCCACCAGGGCTTGATATGTGCCAGGCCTCAGCAAGGGGAAATCCATTTCTGATAGCGTAGTCCCGGTACTATACAACAGCTTATTGAAGTTTATGTCGCTCTGAGGTATATCAGCGCGAAAATACACATTGCCGGAAGAGGTGTTTTCGCTGAAGCGGAGGTTCTGCCAGTTATCGATGTTGATAGCAAAAGCGCTGCTAAAGACAGTAAGTCAAAATACAAACACATATCTCATGAAGGACTCCAAAATCTTTTGGCGCAGCGAAGTGGGGCTAGCTAATTGTGTCAAACGAAATAATGAATGAGCTATATCGTGACCACTACCCGGGAATAAGCTCGGTATAAAGAGTCACCGAAAATTGCAAATCCGCTCACCGAAAATTGCAAATGCCAAAACATATACATATCCAAGAATCCAATTGCTTCCATACGTAATCCGTATTTGTATATTGCATATATCATTACGGGTTTATTCTCTTAATTCTGGAGCTGATAATAGTAACTACCACTTGGACAAAATAGTGTCCAATTTGCAGGTTTTGGTGATCAAAACAGGGAAATTTACTAAAACAATGTCCATTGGTCTTCTGCAAATGCTCTTCGGATATTCTTTTGTCTCTTCGACTTATCTATTTTGTCCATTGATCGCTATTTGCAATTATCGGTGACTCTTTATAATAAGACTTTGTCCCCCCTCATAAGCAATAGATCAGGGCTTGAAGAAACTGCCGGCGTCTTGAGCTGCACTGCCCTTTGTACCAGCCTATCGATAATGCATGCTCCATCCGACCAACTAAACTCACTGTGAACGTGTAAATGCACAACTGTCATCCTTATCCTCGCTTAGTAATTGCCTGTGCTAAAAACCCCATACACAATCCGGTAGAAATCTGGCAATAGCGGTTTGATTCATATCGCTTCCCGCCCTAATTAATACAATATTTAACTGTGAAACAAGATCAACCATTAGCGGTATTCGGTCAACAACTTTTTGCTTGGCTGCTTGTCCCGATCCTGGTAAGTATCCGGTACTTAACCCAGATAAGGCTATGGCCCCAGCTGTCTGTTAGCTGGATGGTTTGGACACAAAAATGCCGGACACCCGCAACAGGCATCCGGCTCTATGGATAGTTCTAAACAGGTTAGCGGTTCGTTACAGCACTCACTTTGAAGAAAGTGGCGGATGGTTCCATATCCAGAAAGATATAGGTATTCTGCACAGGAATGGCCTGCCATGATGCCGCATCCGGGCTGTTGCCACAGTAAACTATATAGGATGCAGCGCCGGGCACTTCATCCCAGACCAGGGTGTAGTATCCTGCACTGGGGACGATGCGCACATTCTGCGGGATAATCAGTGCTGGATTGATATACTCGTAGCATCCGATATCCGGCAGATTACGCAGATTGCCTTCGATATCAACGAGCACATCCGGCAACAGAACACCCGCGTCGATTGCTTCAGAGCTGCTCTGTAGCACATATTCTCCAGTTTGGAGTAGCGGGTCGGCATATAGGGAGTTATTGTCCATAGTGGCGCTCTGATACGCTGTAATGTCCATCAGGGATGCACCACCCAGTTTTACCGGAATGCCACTCGCGCTATAATAGATATTATTACTCAATGTCCCAATATCGCCAAAGCTGTTGAACGCTGCTGCGATCCCACTGGCGGCCACAAAGATATTGTTCCTGGCATCCAGGCCTTCGCTTTGGTTGCCATGGCTAAAGGCAGTATGATTGCTATTGGTACTTGTGCTCACCACTGTGTTATGATACATTCTCACATTGGGAGTACGGTAAAAGTACAGGGCAGAAGTGCCGGAACTCCGCATATAGTTATTGAAGTAATCCTGGCTCCCCGTGCTTTGCGAAATGGGAGAGATATACACAGCATAGTCTGTAGCGCTACAGAGCTCATTGCCTTCAAGCAAGAGGGAATTGATATTGGAAATACTCAGCGCATTGCTTGAGCTGTGAATCACATTGCTCAGGATCTGCGCTTCTGCCATTTGGGCCAGGGAAAAGCCGATATTGGTCTGATCAATGTTGTTGTTCTGAATCAGGTAGGATCCATAGCTGGTATTATCATAGATGTAAATGCCATAGCCCAGACTCTGCACGGTGTTGTGCTCAAATACAAAATCCCGCATTGAAGCATTGTAGCCATACAGCGCGGAGGCATTTGAGCTATTTCCTCCGGCGCCATAGAAGATGCAGTTTCTGATCTGCAAAGCTTCATTGTATATATTCAGGCTCAAGGCTGTGCCAAATTGAGGATTTGCAGTGGTGAAGATGATATTCTCAAAGCTCAGATTCTGAGTGCCGGTAAGCCGCAGGATGTGATTATCGCTGCTTGAGGCTGCGGTATAGGTAAACACCACATCACCCTCTTCTGAGCCGATGACCTTTACCCGGCTGCCGTTATGGGTTCCCGGGATATGTCCCAGATCCATATTCAGGCCATATGTTCCCGGAGCTACCAAAACAGTGACATGCCCTGCTACGCCCCGCTTCATCAAGGCATTGAAAACAGCTTCCGGATCTGCGTAGGTGCCAATGCCGCCCACGATGACGTTTGAGATGATGGGAGCTCCAGCATCAATGATAACATTGGCCCCAGGATCCGTACCAGCACCTGAGGACCAGGGAATATTGTCGATATCGGTATCAAAAGTAGTGATCAAGCCACGCATTCTGAGATAAGAACATTCATTATAGCCGTTATCATTGGTCAGGGCATTGGCAAAAGTACCGGTAGGATCATTTAGTTGCTGGGTGATCAAAGCAAACGGGCGGTAGTATGTTCCCAGATATTGCCCCAGATCACTCCTATTGCTGTAGTAAGCATTGCTCTGCCAGGTAAGATCCGAGGAAGACAAAACACGCAGAGCATAGCCTTTCTGCGGGGCGGAGATCACATTATTGATGATGTTCATTTGGCTGCAATTGCTCAGATAGAAAGCAGAGCCCGTATTTGTGCTGCCGTTCATCTCAGCCACCAGGGTATTGTGCACTACATCTACCAGATTGCCATCGTAGATGTAAAGAACGGGAACCGCGCAAACGGAATTGTTCAGATATACGATGTTCTTGTATATGCCAAATACATTTTCACTGTCTAAGCCCTGAATATGGTGTAGCTCTACACAGGCATTGCCGCTGCCAGTGGAATTCGTGATCAGCTTGTTGCGGTAAATGCCTCCTTCCCCATCCACATTGTACAGATAGATAGCCTCGGTAAAATTGTTCATCTGATTTGCCGAGATCATCACCCGGGAGGCCCGGTAAATCACTACGGGATAGCTTACTGAATTGAAGCTATTGGCGCTAACAATGATATTCTGATAGTGGTTAGCGTCATAATTGTCCCCATTGATATACAAGCCATAGCCGGGATTTGAGAAAGTGGATTGCATGATGGTAAGGCCATCGCCAAGGCTGGTACCGGTATGGATGGCAGTACTGATGCTGGTGGGAAGATCAAAGCCCATATAGGAAAAGATGATGTTTTCACAACGTCCCTGGGTGCTAAAGAACTGCACTGGAAGGGTGCTGGAAGAGCTTTGCATATTCATGAAGGTGAAGGCCACATTGTGTACAGCGATCAGCTTCATAAAATAATTGTCTGCTGCTGTACTACCGGTGGGATTGATGGTATAGCTGCCATCGCCGCTGAAACTGAGCATCCATTCTTCGTTATCGGAAGGGAAGTATTTCAGCTGGTATCCCCCATCATAAGTGCCGGGGGCAAGCTGGATGTTTACAGAGCCATCGATGCCGTGGTAATGCAAAGCAGCCAAAAATTCTTCCAGACTGGGATAATCTGCTTCGGCACTGCCCACGCTGTAAGTGCCGGAAAGGAGGTCCAGATCGTTGATCCCAATTTGCTGCTGAGCCCCGATATCCCAGGCCCCAATTCTGGGGTTGCCTGCAAGATCATCGGAAAACTCACTTCTGGTGCTACCGATAGCCCGCAGATACTGGCTGTGAATCTGCAGATCATCATCCCAAAGAGGGTTGTATCTTACGCTGTGGACGTTGCTTTCGGGATATGCATCCTGCATGGCGGATATTGACGTGTATAGCTGACCAAACTGAACCAGGTAGTTCCCTTCTGTGTAATAACAGTTATAATCTATCACAATACTGGGATCTGGGTTGTAGTATGAAATTTGAGCGGCCAGACCCAGGTTACATACGAAAATATTGTTCACAATGTCCACATTGGGGGCCGTTTGGTACCAATAAAAAGCTGAGCTATTATCATTTGTGTTTTGCACATAGACGGAGTTGTTCAGCACATTGCACTCACCTCCGCCGATAGTGATACCGCTACCGGAACCGGTGATCTGCACAAAATTGTTGGCGATGAGATTACGCTGAACCATGCTCGGGGAATTGGAAATGTAAAATCCGCCACTAGACGAAAGCACCCGGTTGCGCATGATATTGCAGCTTATGGAACCATTGCTTATGATGGCGTTATGAGTGATACCCTCAAAAAGGTTATCTCCTATATAGGGAAATTGGGCCTGAGAAAGCTGGATGCCATTATAGATGTTGCTAAAACTGCAAGCGCTGATTTCCAAATCTGTAGCACAAGCATAGATACCGATCCCATTCCCGTTAAAAAAACTGGCTACAACCTTGATGTTCGTAGTCACTTCATCCTTGATGGCGATGCTGCATTTATTGTCTGGATAAGTTCCGGAATATATTGGAGCAGAGAAATTGCACCACCTGATAGTGATATCTTTGGCATAACTATTGATCCCGATGATGTTACTGATTTCGCTTGACTCGGTGCTAAAATTGATCCGCTCGATCAGCATATATTGGCTGCGATACAAAGCCAGCACATAATTTGCCGTAGCACTTTGTGCTGAATAGCTGATCGTAGGGTAAGTAGCGAGATCTGAACGAAGGGTAACAATGCGATCCTGCCCGGAGCCGGGAATGCGATCAAATGCAATCTGTTCAGTGTATGCAGCATCGACCAGGTTTCCCGTAACCGCAGCATTAATCCCCCTGAACGAGAGAGCATAACTGAAATCGCTGATAGTCTCAAAAACTTCGCCTTGACCGATGTTGTACGTACCTGCCAGCCTGGTCATCCCGGGATCGCTGCTGAACTCCCAACATCCAGGATCCGGAGCAGTCGTGCTTCTGGGAGTGCCAGCAATATCCTCCGCGATCTGAACATAGGGGCCATAGTTATCCAGCCTGGGAGCAGAAGTGTGTAGATCCGCATCCGTGAAATGAGGGTTGTAATCCAGATTATTGAAACCAAACAGGGCATTCATCTGGTCTATATCCAGGTAAGAGGTATTTAGTTGCTTACCCAGATAGCTTCCCCTGCTATAGAGATTGTTGTACTCCACGGTATTGGGATCCGAATTGCTCTGATCCACGTTGCTGAAGGATAGAGCATATCCGGTTGCAGTATTGATCAGCATATTCTTTCTCAAGGTATTGCCACTGCCACCCAGGTAGCAGGCTACACTGCGGTTATCAGCGGAACTCAGCTCCACCGAGTTGTGAGCAGCATAAATATCCTCACATTGGTTCAGTACCAGACCATAGGCTTCTACCGATCCATTTCCTCCGTACCAGTTGTAACCGCTTACAGTGATCATATTGTTATAAACATTCGGTGTGCTGCCCGGATCAACAGGATTACAAGAAACAAAATCCATCCCCTTTGCCCAGGCATGTATGCGGTTTTTACTCACATCCAAAGAACCGGAAAGGCTGGAGGCACCAAATCCGACATTGGCATCATGCATCTGATTGTTGTTATAAGAAAGATTGTGCACTTGCTTCAGATAAACTCCGTAGTACCCACCCTGATGGAGGTTTGCATAGATGTCCCAATCGGAGAAAAGCGCTGTGGAGTTTGAAGCATTTATCTTAATGTGATAGCCACCATTGAAGAATTGATTGAGGCGAATCTGAACATCATCAGCGTCATTGGAGCCTTCACATTGGAAATACAGAGATTCATTGTTATCGCTAGAGCTGCCAAAATTGAAGAACCGGTTATTCTGAAACAGCAAATCATTGCTGTCCCCGACCACCACGATACTTCGTGCATAGGTTCCAGTAGGTGCAAAATCAAGGTTGTCAATCACCACATTATCGGTATCATGAATCCTGATAATGAAATTGTTACTATTATCTGTGGCATTATTGCCAAGCACCACTTCGCCGTTGTCATTGGTAAGCGCACTGATCAATAGATTGTGTCCGGATAGATCCAGATCATCAATATCATAAGGCCCGGTGTAGGTACCGGGATTGAAATACAATTGCACGTTTCCAGTTACATTTGCCGCGTGTAATGCCACAATGGCATCATCCAGATCTGCATAATTTGCAGCCGTGCCTCCGATATAATAAGGCCCCTGCATCGTTGTCTGCCCATACAGTATACAGGCTATAAACATCAGTGAGATAAACATCACTTTGTGCATACTATTCTCCTGCTTCTTTTTTGTTTCTGTGGATTTGTAAGCGCCAACCGCCATTTATCCAAGCTATTGTCCACGAGCTTTGAAGCCGGGAAATTAGTCAAGTGCTCAGATTCATAGGAAACAAGGATCGCAGAGCTTTATCGCTTATAAATAAAGTAAGATATTTGAATAAACAATAGGCTAACTATTAGTTAAACTGTGGATACATTTCCACACCCTACCTTCAATAAAACTCGATTTGCGAGACCGGTCTTAAGCTTGAGCCAAGAATTTCTATAGCGCTGGCAGTGAAAATAGCAGGATATTCAGTGCCTCTTCCCCATCCTCATCCCAGAAATAGAACTTATGTTGCTTCAAAAGCGGCAATTGCTTACGCATCGTGGAAGGCAGAGTGAGACGGATCAGTTTACGCGGACCAAAGAAGTATTGCAAATATGGAAGATCAACGCTTATATCCTCTGGAACGTCCGAAAGCAGTGTAATGCAGCGCTCTCCCTCGGAACCAATGAGATACAAAGCTCTTTTTGCCTTGAATACGGTAGCATGCTCCCTGATATAGGGTAAGGATTCTTCCTTGCTGTGCACCACATGCCAGTTCAGGGGCAAATGCTGCGGATAGTGCAAAAAGATTTCCATACCATAATCCTGCACAATCTCAGGTTTCTGGGTGCGCACTACACCGCGGCGTTCTAGATTATAATAAGCAGTCAGTAATTTGGAGCCCATCCTGGCAGTGATAGCCAGACTCTCAGTATTCTTGTAATAAGTGCAGAACTCATATTTCAGCTGCGACTGCTGCTTCTTCAAAGATGCCGCGAAATGAAAGAGCTCACGGTTCATCAGCTTTGCAATTCCTTTGCCCTGATAGCGGCGATGCACTCGCAGACCCTCAAACCACAGCACATGATCCGGCAAACGGGTAAGCTTCAAACAGGCTACTACTTTGCCATGATATTCACATACAAAGAACCAATCCTCGCCAATCCAGCGATCCAGAATTTGTGGTAGATAATCATGCCCACCCCAGATCCCACGTGAGACATCAATCAGGTCTTCACGATCTGAGGCTTGAGCCAAGCGTACTATGCAATCTTCAATCTTAAACATATTTACCAGATCAAGGATTATGAGTATCTGGTCAAGAGAAATCTACGGACAAGCAAACAGAACTATAGGCCAATATAAAGAGTCACTGAAATCTGCAAATAGCGATCAATGGACAAAATAGATAAGTCGAAGAGACAAAAGAATATCCGAAAAGCATTTGCAGAAAACCACTTGGACATAGTTTTAGTAAATTTCATTGTTTTGATCACCAAAACCTGCAAATCGGGCAATGTTTTGTCCAAGTGGTTGTCACTATAATCAGCTTCAAATCAAGATAACAATTCCCGTAATGATATATGCAATATGCCAGTACGTGTTTCGTTAGGTAGTATTTAGAGTCTTGGATTTGTATCTATTTTGGAATTTGCAGTTTTCGGTGACCCAATTTGCAGATTTCGGTGACTCTTTTCACCCTGTCTTACCCGGCTGAATTCCGGTCTTACCGGCCGCATCTGCCGGAGAATCACTCCGGCTTTTCACTATCCAGGATGCTGCGTAGATTGTCCTTGTATATCCTTAACGCTTTCGTTCCGGCATCAGTGATAATGGCTATGGTACGGGGAACTCGTTTCACAAAAGTTTTTTCGATCTCTATGTAGCCGGCGGCCTCCAATCTCTGTAGTTGCACCGATAGATTCCCCCGGCTCAATTTCGTGTGATACAGCAAGCCATTGAAATCGATCTTATACATCATGGAAAGACATATCATGATCTTCAATCTGGCAGGTTCATGGATAATCCGATCTATCTCATCAAAATCGATTACGGCCTTATTCTTCATTTTCTAGCACCGGATTATGCTTTATGAAACTGATGAATTGCCCCAAACCAAAGACGATATTGAACAAACCGTACCAAAAGAGAAGCAGGGTTAAATACTCAATATCGTATGTACTTTTGCTGAAAACTAAAACCAAGATCAGGATCATGACGCGATCAAAATAGGGAAACAGGCTTTTACCATTCCATATTATCGTGTTCTCAATCTGCCGATATAGGAACAATATGCAAGAGGCAAACAAAAACAAGTAATAAGCATTCGCGCCTGTGCTGTGTCCCAGCTGAGAAAATCCAATCAGCATTATTATCAACACTGCCAGCATTACAAAGCTACGCATCGTTCTGGAACGATCTGCTCCAATGCGCAACTTGCTGTAGCCGATGCGGGGCAACACAAACTTCTTTCTTACGATCTGATACAGGGCTACAAATAGAAATAAATAAAGTGTAAAGACAAGCAATGATACGCTTTTGGCAAGATATAGAGCCGTGCAGGCCATACCATTTGAGAACCATTGTAAACCATCAGCATAGTAAATATCCCACAAAAGACTTTTTTGAATATCATCAAAGCTGTTACTCATGCTAGTCACCT
>JAEWNJ010000129.1 GCA_023392795.1 Candidatus Cloacimonadota bacterium | reverse complement strand
CCACCGCCCTTTTGCACGGAAGCGATGATCTTTTTGCCCGCTGAGCTGACGCTGAGCAGTTTGTTCCCCGTCATATTGCACCAGGCGGGAACGTCCTTGGCAAAGCCAGGATCGCTGGCAGTAATATTCAGGACATCGCCATCGGACAACCGATCCATCTCGTTTTTGAGCCGCATGATGGGGCCAGGGCATTGTAAACCGCTGGCGTCGACATCCACTGTTTTGCTGTCTGCTTTGGGGACGGCAGCCTCCTTGCCCTGGTAGATGTGATCGTCTTTGCCGATGTATTCGGCGGAAAAGATGTCTTCATTGCTCTGTTTCTGCGTGGCAGATTCGTAGGTGATGTATCCTCCGGAGAGGTTCCAGACATCGGTAAATCCGCTTTGCACCAGGATGCGATAAGCGAAGTATGAGCGCAGCCCCGTACCGCAGAAAACGATAAGCTTCTTATTGGCAGGGATCTCTGAAAGGCGTCCGCGCAGTTCATCCACGGGGATGTTGATGCTGCCTTCGATCGTGCCGAGGGCATTCTCTTCAGGGGTTCGTACATCTATCAGCACCGTGTCCTTCAGGTTCAATTCCCTGATCTCGTCCCAATGGATGATCTTCATCATGCCATTGATAATGTTATCCGCCACCATACCGGCCATATTCACGGGGTCCTTCGCGCTGGAGAAAGGCGGAGCGTAAGCATGCTCGATTTCCTGCATGTCATAGATGCTTTCCCCGTGTTTGAGGATGTGCGCCAGCATGTCGGTACGTTTATCCACTCCGTCAAAACCGACAATCTGACCGCCCAGGAGCTTCCCATCATCGGGACTGAAGACGATCTTGATGGTCAACGGAAGAGCGTCCGGATAGTATCCGGCATGCGAAGATGCGTGAATGATCGACGAGATGTAAGGAATGCCCGCTTTGCGCAGTACTTTTTCGGAAACGCCCGTGGCGCCGACTGTGAGGTCAAAGACCTTGGCGATGGCTGTAGAGATGCTACCCTTGTAGTGTTTTTTATTGCCTTTTACGATGTTATCCGCCACCAGGCGTCCTTGCTTGTTGGCTGGCCCGGCAAGATAGGTGTGACTTTCTACGCCCGTGATGGGATTTGGGTACACGATGGCATCACCCAGAGCATAGATATCGGGATCGCTGGTCTGCAGGTACTCATTCACCTTGATGCCTTTATTGATGCCCAATTCCAGGCCGGCATCCTCCGCCAGTTTGCTGTCCGGACGTACTCCGATGGAGAGAATCACCATGTCAGTCGGCAATGAACGCCCGCTTTTCAAACGTACCTGCAGGCCACTCTTTTCTCTTACAAAGGAATTGACCGCATCTTTCAGATAAAATTCCACATTCTTGGTCTTCAGATGCTGATGCACCGCTGCCGCCATTTCATAATCCAGAGGAGTCATCACCTGTTCCGCCATCTCCACGATGGTAACTCGGATGCCTTTCTGATGAAGGTTTTCCGCCATTTCCAGACCAATGAATCCTGCCCCCACAATCACCGCGTGATGCACATTATGCTTCTCGATGTAATCCTTGATTCTATCCGTATCCGGCACATTGCGCAAGGTGAAGATCAACTCATCCTGGATCCCGGGAATTGACGGGCGCAAGGGCTCCGCTCCGGGAGATAGCACCAATTTGTCATAGCTTTCACTATACTCTGTCCCATCAGCCCGACGCACAGTGACACTCTTGCCACTCCGATCAATCGCCACAACTTCCTGGCGATTCCGAACATCCACATTCAGCCTTGCCTTAAAGGATTGAGGGGTTTGCACGAATAGGCGATCCCGCTCACTGATAGTGTCACCTATGTAGTAGGGCAAACCGCAATTGGCATAGGAAACATACTCTCCGCGTTCAAACATGATAATCTCGGCTTGTTCATCCAAACGCCGCAAACGGGCAGCAGTGGTGGCACCACCGGCTACGCCGCCAACAATAAGGTATTTAGGCATGGGTAAATCCTCCATTCACAATCGATCATAGTTATTACATAAAAAGGATAAGTAATAGTGGAAGATTGGCAAGTATCAAATAATGCCAGTCTTCATGATACATGAGCAGCACATCCGGCGTATTGGATGGCGGCTAAAGAAATATCTTTACAGGATTCTATGCCTCTTATGAATTGCCTACAATGCTTGATCTGACACGTCTTGAAGAGTTTGGCCTTCCGGATCAAGCCGCTTAATGGAGTAGCCCCTGGAATTACTGGGGGTACCAGTGAAAACATCGAAGAGTACACACAGGGTTAAAACAAACATACTCCTAAAACTAATCTACTGTTCATGGCCTTCTCCTATTGGACAGAGATTTCGGCGTATAAATACACTTTCAACCAGAACCGGGGCTTTTGCATCAACTCATCATTAACTTCACTTGATCAACGCTTTGATGTCAGAAACTGAAAGTAGCTTACCCCTGGCAAGCACATTATCATCAATCACCAAGGCCGGAGTCATCATCACGCCATAATCCATGATCTTGTCCAGATCGGTTACTTTCTCGATGGTCGCATCGATTCCGGCTTCGCTGATGGCTTGCCTGGCGTTTTCCTCCAGCTTTTTGCATTTGGCACATCCGGTGCCTAGTATCTTGATAATCATGAGTTTCTCCTTGTATAAATCGTATGTGAACAACCTGGGACAAAAGTCATTTCGTGCTGTGTTCCACCTTCTCTCTCTGCTAGTATGGCTTCAGACCGGTTCAAACCTCTTCCCTGTTTCGTGATCAACCGAATAGTGTGCCGAAGAGGAAGCCGGTGAGGGTGGACATGATTATTACCAGGGCCACGAAAGCAGCCGTCTTTCTGAAGCCCAGAACTGTGTTGATCACCAGCATACTGGGCAATGACAATGCCGGCCCTGATAATAGCAGAGCCAGGGCGGGCCCCTTCCCCATACCGCTGCCCAAAAGTCCCTGCAGGATGGGCACTTCGGTGAGAGTGGCGAAGTACATGAAGGCTCCGGATATGGAGGCAAAGAAGTTTGCCCAAAGCGAGTTTCCGCCCACGGCTACTTCGATCCATCGGGAAGGCATCCAGGCTTCAAAACCGGGACGGCCCAAAAGCGCGCCGGCGATCATTACCCCCAAAAAAAGCAAGGGGATGATTAGTTTGGCAAATTCCCAGGTAGAGCCCAGCCAATCCTTCAATTCGCCATTTTCGGTGGCCAGGAACAAGCTGAAGAGCAGGATTGCCGTCACAAAGGGAATCAGAGGCTGCATGGGGAAGGCCAGCCCGGCAATCACGACCGAAAGCGTAATGGCAGTAACTTTCCACATATTGAAGCCGTAGAAGAGATTGAGCGTAAGCCCCAGCAGGAAAGCCAGTACTGCCGAAATCACCCATTTGTATGAGTATGCCCACAGCATGAAGCCAGTAGCGGTAGCGGCATTGGGCTTTGTCCAATTCAGGAAGATCAGGATCAGGATCATCAGGGCGAAATAGATCAGAGTTTGCCACATAGGGCGGGATTCTTCCCCTCCCTCAAATCCAGCAGCCTGCTTTTGCCGTTCATCCTCTTCCTTGCGGAATAGGATATGCATGATCAATCCGATGATCACACTGAAGAGTAT
>JAEWNJ010000121.1 GCA_023392795.1 Candidatus Cloacimonadota bacterium | reverse complement strand
AGTCTGGCGAGAGTCCCCTTGCAGAGTTCATCGCTGCGCTCTTGAGAATCGCTTTCCACATATACCCTGATGATCGGCTCAGTGCCGGATTTTCTGATGTGGATCCAGTGTTTATCGCCAGTGCCTTTGATGCCGTCCTGATCATCAATCGTGTAACCCTGCAGGATTTCAGGCACCTTGCTCATTGCGGCATCCATCTGCTTGGGTTCGAGCTCCAGCTTATCCTTGGCAAAATAGTACTTGGGAAGCTCATCCACGATCTCGCTGATCTTCTTGCCGCTTTCAGCCATAAGACCCAATATCAGCGCCATACCCACTGGAGCGTCACGCGTGTAATGCACTTCCGGACAGATGATTCCGCCGTTTCCTTCACCGCCGATGGGGGACAGGACTTCCTGCATCTTCTTTCCCACATTGATCTCGCCAACCTTGGTCCGGTGTACCTTCACCCCGAATCTCACAGCGATATCGTCGGATAGCATGGATGTGGAGAGATTCACCACTATGTCACCTTTCTTTTTGGGCAACACAAAAAGCTGGCACAGCACCACACTGAGTTCTTCGCCGATGCATTGAGCCCGGTCGGAAACGATGGATAGCCTGTCCACATCGGGATCCGTGGCAAAGCCAATATCGGCTTTATG
This sequence comes from Candidatus Cloacimonadota bacterium, assembly GCA_023392795.1. Lineage (GTDB taxonomy): Bacteria > Cloacimonadota > Cloacimonadia > Cloacimonadales > Cloacimonadaceae > UBA5456. Next base: position 2,994 of record JAEWNJ010000121.1, on the reverse strand, counting down.
TAAGGCCATGGCTTCTTCCAGCTGCACCAGATTGTGATTTAGCGGTTCAGCGGGATGGGCAAAAATCCCCGTGGGAGCGTCGTTGATATTGATCACTTCGCAGCCCAGAGCTTCCAGCAGCAGAGGGGAGATCAAGCCGCCGGCTCCATTCACTGAATCCAGCACCACCCGGTACTTCTTGCTACGGATCTTTGCGATATCCAGATAGGGAATCTCAAGGATTCGATCAATATGACGCTGGATGGCGCCATGATCCTGCTGCAGAGTTCCGATGCTTTGCCAATCGCTCCAGGCTGGCTCATCATTCACTGAGGCCAGAAACTCAGCGGCCCTGGCTGGCGTCAAAAACATTCCGTCGGCATCCACGAACTTCATTGCATTCCACTGAGGGGGATTGTGCGAAGCGGTGATGGCAATGCCGCCGATGCTATCGCTTTCTTGCACAGCCAGAAGCACCGTGGGGGTGGATACAATGCCCAGATCCACTACATCAAGTCCCACGCTCAGTAACGATGATACGATGCAATTGAGCATCGCGACTCCGGTGGTGCGGCTGTCCCTGCCCACCATGATCTTGCCCTTGCCATGAGATTTCTTTTGATAGATTCCAAACGCCGAGCTGTACTGTTGAACGATTGTGGGGGTCAGCGTATCCCCAAAGATGCCTCTCACTCCGCTCACGCTTGCCATTAACTTACTCATTTTTTCTCCTAGATAAAGATTAAGGGATGCTTAGCAGGTAAAAGCTGAGCATCCCTCGATATATTGACCGGCTGGGTAATCAAAACCCTCTGTTTCCGGATTTGTTACATGCCAAACTCAGCGCGGTTATCCACGATCTTGGCGTCTTTGCGCATCTGGGTAAACCAGCGGTTCCAGGCGGCATTTTCCATGCGATCACGAATGGTGGTCTGCTGAGCTTCATCCTTTTCAAAGGCGGCCAGATCTGGCTTGATGCGCTCGGTAGCCATCACGATGAAGCTCCCCTGTTCGGAGTGAATCACCCCGCTTGTTTCACCGCTGTTCAGCTTCAAAGCCGCTTCGGCAAAGGCATCGGACATCCCGATTCCGGGAACGCTATTACCTTTCTTGTAGCTATTCACGTCATACACTTTCCAGCCCTCAGCTTCCGCTTTGGCGAAATACTGATCTTTGCTGTACTTGGCGGCGAATTCATCGGCTTTCGGCTTGATCTGGGCTATCTTCTTCTGCTTTTCGAGCTCGTATTTGATGCGCAGTTTCACCTTCTCAAACTCTTCATAATAGACCTTTTTGTTGTCGGTTTGCTGGGCGATGATGGAGCGGTTTTGCTGATCGCGGAAGACGTCTGATACGCTCTTTGCCTTGGCTTTTATCATCCATGAAAGCATCTGACGGTGCTGACCGATGCCGGGGATGTATTGCGCGTCATGCGCCACCCAATCGGTATCCATCACTTCCATTTCCAATTCTTTAGCCGCGGCTTCGATGCCTTTCTTATCGATTGTTTTCTGTGCTGCCAGCACCTTCTCTTCCAGCTTGGCACGGGTGGCATCGCTGGCTTCCACTTTAAAGAGGATGTGGCTGGCTTCGATCTGAGCTTTTTCGGCATCGGTGCTGACGATCTTGTCGCAACGGATCACATGCCAACCGAAACTGGTTTTCACAGGTTGGGAAATCTCCCCTTCCTTGAGGGCAAAGGCGACAGCTTCAAATTCCGGAACCATCTGGCCTTTGCCAAACACACCCAGAGAACCGCCATTCTGACCTGAACCTGGATCTTCGGAATATTCCATTGCCAGGGCTTTGAAATCCTCGCCATTGATGATGCGGGTGCGGATGTCATTGGCGGCGCGTTTGGCTTCCTCATAATCCTGGTCCGAGGGTTTCTCTTCGAAAGCCAGGAACTTGGCGCGGGAGCCGGGTCCCTTTTTGTAAACTTCTTCTTTATCGGCATCGTACTTGGCTTGGATTTCTTGGTCGCTTACTTCAATGTTTGTGGCTGTGTTATAATCGAAAAAGAGAATCTTGCCGGTCACTGTGTCATTTTCTTTGATGAACTCAGCCTTGAGACTGTCCAGAGTAATTCCGGAATCTGCCTTGACCTTGTCCTGCAATCTCTTGCGGGGCAGGTAGCTGCGCACATATTCTTCCATCATCACAAAGAACTCAGGATTGTTTTTAAGCGCGGAGAGATACTTGCTCTTGTCAAATCTTCCATTGGTCTGCAGGGATTCATTCTGCATCAGCTCTTGGGGCGGATTGTTTTGCATCTCGGTGAGGATATCGCTTTCCTTCACTTTGATCTTGTGCTTCTTGATCTGCTTGTTCCACAGGATCTCATCCACCAATTCCTGCCAGGCCTGACCTTCCAGAGATCTTCTGGTATTCTCATCCAAAGGCTGGTTTGGATTCATTTCACTATAACGGGCATACATTTCCTGGATCTTATTCTGATACATTTCCAGGGTGATCTTGGTGCCATCCACTTTCCCCAGATAGGGCTTTGGCGTGAAGATCTCCACGATACCAATGGCACCCATGCCAAGGATGAAGATGATGGCCACGAAATAAATGATGACCTTCTGTTTCTTTCTCAGGTCTTCAAGCATTATATCCTCCACTTTGGGTCAATTTATTATACTCAAGAGAACCACTTTTCTGGTCTTGGCTTTTTATACAAGGTTTTTTTTTATCTGTAGCTCTGAAGAACCCGAAACTCAATGATTCACAGCTATGTATGCTGATGGATGGGACAAATTCATGTAGGCGAAAAGTACTTGAGATATATACAGAAATGATCGAGGAGAAGCTTATCTTTTCTCAGATCCGGCACATCTACAAAACCTGAAAGCTGGGGTCCCAGCGCATTTTGTGCTTGACAAAAACCAAGGTAGTAAAAAGTGTGGCCAAACATATTGATCTCAGCCTTTGGGGCATTAGCTCAGCTGGGAGAGCGCATGACTGGCAGTCATGAGGTCAGCGGTTCGATCCCGCTATGCTCCACCATAAATC
>JAEWNJ010000025.1 GCA_023392795.1 Candidatus Cloacimonadota bacterium | reverse complement strand
AATGTGTCAGTGAAGACTCCATATGCCCAAGTCCCACACAGAAATGATGCTTCTCACATATCCCATTTATTGACAATGCGGTGAGAACTAACAACGTCTTTGTCACGAACGCATGAAGAAAAACCATTGACAACAATTGCCGTGAGGATAGAAGCGCACCCCAGATGCTTTGTCTTTCGCAAATCTGTTGAATTCCAGGGCTACTTGGTGTCTTTGAAGTAATTGAGAAGCAGTGCGTTGAAGTAAGACCGATTTATTGAGACTCAGATATCAGGAGAAGCTCGTTTGGAGGAGATAATGCGAGTGTTTAATGCCGTCATGGTCAGTTTACTGTCACTGATCGCTACTGCTTTGCTTGCACAGCAGCTTGAGAATACCATTTATCAGGATACTATTGGTGATCAATCCTGGGAACAAAGTGCAAGTGTAGATATTCCAAATGTCATGCCGGAAACCAGATACTCAAACCAAGCTCCGGATAGCGATTCCCGCAATACCCTGGTTGATCCCGATTCTTATGAACCCGACAATACTGCCGCAACGAGCAAATTCATCAATGTCTCATCAGTTTCCCAATCCCAAAATCATACGATTCACACTACCAACGATCAAGACTGGTATCATTTTATGGCATACGATGGCCGGGCTTATCGTTTTGTAGTGACCGGCATTTCTGTTCAGCTTGCCCTCTTCCTGAGTGACGGGGTCACACCTGCTCCCACTTCCGGATATTACATCGCCAACCAGCAGTGGGAGATCAGTACCAGTGGGATTTACAAACTGAAGGTAACCGGAGCTGCCGGAGCAACCGGATCATATACGATTACTTACAGCTACGTTGCTGCAGCCGATGCTTATGAGCCGGATAATTCGGCTGCCGATCCTGGGTATATGATTATTCCTCTTGGCTATGAGGATTGCCTGCAACGCTCGCTGCATACTGTCACAGATGAGGATTGGATTGAATTCTGGACCTGCGAGGGAGGCTTGTACACCATCTGGTCCACCGGTAACACGGATGTGCGAGTCTATTTGTATCGATCCGATGGAACCACTTTGATCGCGCAGGATGAAGATAGCGGTGAGGGTAATAACTTTAGCCTCACCTACACCGGTTTGGCTGATGAATTTTGTTACCTGAGGATTACTGGAAATACTTCTTACGCTATTGGCAATTACACATTGCATAGCACATGTAATGCCTTGCCGGACGCATATGAACCCGACAATTCCATTAACCAATTCACCATCCTCAATGTTACAACCGATGTCCAAACCCAAATCCATACGATCCATACTCACACGGATCATGATTGGTATAGATTTTCAGCAGTTCAGGGTAAGACCTACTCTTTTTACTCCACTTCGTGGGGTGAACTTTTCGGGGCTGGTCTGTATAGTGACGATGGTACTTTGATCGTTTACAGCGAGCTTTCAGGCCTCAACGGGCATGACTTCAATATTGAATACACTGCCACCGCTACAGAATATATGTGGCTCAAAGTGGCATGTATTTTGGAACAAACTGGTAATCAGGGGTTTTATGACCTGCATTATCTTTCCTGGGCGCCAGCAGATGAATATGAACCGGATAATACAGCAGCAGAAGCCCATACTATCGATATCAGTTCTGTGCAACAAGTTCAAACCCATACACTGAATAGCTCTGACGATATTCCAGATCAGGACTGGTATCAATTCTATGCATTACAAGGATATACCTACAGGTTTTATTCTACTGGATCTACTGATACTCAGGCGTCTGTCTATCAGCAAGATGGTGTGACATTACTGGGTTTTGATGATGATAGTGGAGTAGAAGCGTACAATTTTGCGATCAGTTTCATACCCACTTCCACTGCTATCTACAAACTGAAAGTGACCGGATATAATTCGGCTACCATTGGATCTTACGATATACACTATTGGTCTGAACTGGAGCCTGATGCTTTTGAACCGGATAATAGCAGCGTACAGGGCACCACTATCACTCCCACTACAGATTGGCAAATTCAGTTACACACTTTGCATGACTCAGAGGACCGTGATTGGTTCACGTTCTACGGCAGATCAGACATGATCTATACCTTCTATTCTACCAGCAGCCTGGATACCCACATCCTTTTATATAATGAAGATGGCACCACTTTGCTTCAGAGCAGTGATGATGAGTATGGGTATGGTTATAATTTCTACATGGAGTTTGTGCCCGGCACTTCAGCAACCTACAGATTTTACGTGGATGCTTACAACGATGCTATCGGTGGGTATCAGTTAAATTATCAATGCAGTAATGCTTTGACAGCTCCTTCCGGATTACATATCACCAGTGCAGGAGACCAGATTACCCTAAGTTGGTCTGTAGTTCCAAATGCCATCAGCTACAGGATCGAGGCTTCGGATAATCCCCATACCGGTTTCACCCAGGTAGGAACAACTACTGAAAATACCTGGACAGCAACTGCTGATGGCACCAAAAGATTCTATCGTGTGATAGCATTACCTTGATCGCCATGTAAACACTATGGGAGCATGAGGGGCTCTATTTGCCAGGCTTTGCCTCGAGAAATGGGTGCAAAGTGCAGCTAAGCCCCTCGTAAGGCACCTCAGATAAGGATAAATCCCTTTACGGGCGCAGCGTGTTGACAAATCGGAAACCTTGTAGCAGTATCATTTATCGTAGCCATGGTAGAGATTAGCCCTGGAATGGCGTAGAGTGTTGACAAATCAGATACATTGTAGCAGTATCATTTATCGTAGCCATGATAAAGATTAGCCCTGGAAGGGCGGTCATTCCATAGCCCGGGTTGCAGCGTAGCGAAACCCCGGGATAATCACAGCAGGCGCGTTAAGCCCCGAAGGGGCGTAATTAACACATACGACAAGCTATTGCGCCCCTTCGGGGCTTGATATCCATACCACATACAACCCGGGGTTCCGCTGCGCTACACCCCGGGCTATGATATCTCACCCCTCCGGGGTGATGCCGCCTTCTACTTGCTGCTCACCTCATGAGCCTCCCATACAATACTCATACGATTGTATGACCGGTGTTCGACCGGTGTATGGGAGGCGTACGAACAACAAGAAGGAAAGAGATGGTAAACGGGGTGTCGCGTTTGGGCTGCCAAGCTCCAGGCGGAGTTTTAGGATAGCTCCCTTACGTAACGTAGCATTCCGATGCTACGAAAAGTACCGTAACGTAGCATTCCGATGCTACGAATGTCCAAACTCCAGAAGCGAGCTCTCGCTCGCTGTGGCAAGCAGGAGCTTGCCACCCCAGAAACCGCCACCCCAGCGTTTTGAGTCCCTTTGTGTGACATGGCGTTTTGAGTCCCGCTAGGGACGTCAGTTCAGATAGAAACGTGCGCCCTACAGTCACCTTAGTCCCAGGGGGACGGCAGTTTAGATATAGCTAATCAGAAGATAGACAAGGATATAATTATCTAAACTGTCGTCCTTACAGGACTCAGATCAGCGTTTTATCCCCAGACTAGCTAAACTGTCGTCCTTACAGGACTCAGATCAGCGTTTTATCCCCAGGCTATCTAAACTAACGTCCTTACAGGACTAGAGGGATAATACAACGGCTTTAAGTCAGCACACAATGGGACCAGAGGGATAATACAACGGCTTTTTAGGTCATCGCACAATGGGACTAGAGGGATCATACCACGCTATTTAAGTCATCGAACAAGCTCTGCAGCTAGTGACACTGATTATTTGGCGGTCTTAAATTGTCCATCATTACTTTGAATCAATCCGCGTGCTTTGCATTTTCCCTCATCCACCCACCTTGCCTGCAAATATTACCAATGGGGTTGGAACATAAATTGCTATATCATACATCGAACGCGATGCAAAGGTTCATCAAGCAAGGAGGAATCATGCTTTCACGATTTACTGTTGCCTTTTTTGTGTTGTGCCACTTGATCTTCTGCGGTCTCAGCGCTGCTGAGTTAACTTCAGACAGGGCATATTTTGGGGGCGGGCTATCTTGCTACGCTGCCGGTGATACGATCATGTATGTCTATTTCGAAGCAGAGCATGCCCCTTTGATGGAGCCTGGCATGGTCAAGTTTTGCCTCAGCGAGGATGCCGGCAATACCTGGAATGAGTACTCAGTTGCAGCCAGTTTTGGAGACCGGATTTGGCCAACCCTTACTGTGCTTGATGACCGGTTGATAGTGCATATGGGTACCATTTATGAGAGCTTCGATGGCGGAGTGAATTGGTCGCAGATGCCGGAGAATCCTTTCCCATCCACGATCAATGAGAGAAGACCTTATCTGTTTGAGCGGAATGGCAGCTTGGCTGAGTTCCGCTTGCGTCATGCATATCCGGAATGGTTCCAATGGGATTTTACTATGGATGGCACGAATGATATCAATCATAAACCATATCATATTTATTATGAGCAAGATCTATTTAACAACGGTAACTCTGCCTATTGGTATGGCACAGATTACGTAAATGGAGTAGTGTGCACTCAAGGCGATTTGCGTATAAGGCAAACCGGAGGTGGTGACAATGGTGGTTGGCCAGTCTATACCGAGCCGGTCATTGTTGGTGGCCATGTGATCTCAGAATCCGGTAATATGCCTTTTGATGATATCTTTGTTGGTGGTGTGCTGGAGGAAGCAGACGCCCCTACCATGCCATGGTCCTGTCCCGTGCGAGAGACAGGAACAATGATTTCCGGTTCTGATATCTACATACTTCATTCTGATGGAAGTTCCGCTACAGGTTGGAAGGGGAATTTTAGCGCGCCCCGGATGGTAACACTTCCGGTTTACGGGGAATACCCCCCGGCGCAGGATTCTTTGTATTCAAACCAATTTACAGTGGTTGATACGGTGTGGACGCCCTTTGCGATAGGAGTAACAGTTGGACAGGAATTTTTCATAGATGGGGAGCTGTGGATTGAGGGTCAGTTCTCTGGCTCTCAGACCTGGGCAGCATCGGGTAAATTGAAGATAATCGGGGATATTACTCTCACAAATACCTTCCCCGGGCAAGATCCTATCGATAACAATCATGACTTTGTGAATCTGTTCTCGGAAGAAAGCATCGAGATAAAGTATGGTTACACGGATCCCGGTACCGGAGATCGCCTCCATCCCATGTGTAGTCTGGACAATGACCCGCATGTCATCTATGCCAATCTTTATGCCAGTGGAAATGGCGGGGTAAATCCCTTTAAGCATGGCGTGTTTACCTTTGAATATCAGCATCCGCATCCCTCCACTCCCGCGCAAACCATCTGGGTGCAAAACCCTGAAGGCTCTCTGGAAGAAGTCACTTACGACTGGATAGATATCAGCCGCAGACACTATCCGCCCACGACATCGTGGTCCTGGCCCACACCCAGTCTTGGTCAACAGCGTCTGGATTTGCCCTGGTACAACCCCCTGTGGCCCGAAGCCAAACCCTATCTGGAGCGTGGCACGCTGGCGATTTGGGGTAATATCTACAGCAGACGGCGGGGCTTTCTACACCGCAGCCACAATGATTCAGAGTATCCCTCCAAC
>JAEWNJ010000017.1 GCA_023392795.1 Candidatus Cloacimonadota bacterium | reverse complement strand
TCCCAGGCAGATAGCGGGACAACGCGTCCCCAGCTCCTTGAGTGAATGTAGCAAAATAGCCAACCCAGTTTTGGAAGGGTTGATTCTGTGCATCTCTAACCGCCCAGGCAACCGGTGTAGTATTGGGATTGGCTTTGAAGCCATTGATTGTTAGCTCGTCTGGATGAATACCAGAAGCGAATTGAACCTTGTAACCCTTGGGCTGGGTGACGGGGTGATAGGTATCACCCCATACAGAATGATCCAAATCATATTGCATAGTAGATGCAATGACATCATAACTCCAGCTGATGTGGTTGAGGATGGAGTTCGGAGCATAAAGCATATACTCACTAAACATCTGTCCCAGTTCGTTCCAGTAATCGTCTCCGTTGGTATTGGTGCGGTCATCCACTACGGGAAAGGACATCCAATATATGTTCGAAGGGCTTACACCAGAGAAATACGTGCGACTATGATGCGGGTAATACACAGCACCAATATCGGGAGGAGTGCCATCGGGATCATATTGTGGCACACCGTCTATTTCTGGACACCCGGCATTGATCAGGGGGCTTTTCGCAGTATTATCCCAGATTAGAGAGTAGTCATAAGTGTTACTGTCAATATTCACTTTCGGATCACCATACACCATGCTTGCGTTATCAACAATCAAGGACGGATTGGGGCTTAGCGCAGTACTAAAGTGTGAATGTGATACAGGGATGCAGGATTCTTCAGGTATTATGGAAGGTTGCCCACCCGGGCCAACTACATTGAAGGGATTTGTAGAATCACCATGGAAGAGATTGTTTACGTACCTGTCTATGTTGTTACTCCCATGACCATTGTTGAAGATTGTGCACACGCGATCGCAATCGAAGAAGCTGTTGTTGATCACAGAGTTGCTTGTATCGTCTAACGATGTTCCGCCAATATCGATCGGGGTTGGAACATTGATGAATGTGTTCCCAGATATTTCATTGGTGCATCCAACGTAACCTGTGTAAGGTTCGTATATGATACTTTTACTTATCGCGGTGTTATTGGGAGAAAGGATAAACTGGTTCTTTAAAACCCTGGTGCTCATCATATCAAATTCCAAGTATGAATCGTAGCACCTATTGGCTTCAAACAAGACATTAGAGTTATCTTCGAGTCTATTACAGTCAAACCAAGAATTACTAATCGTGTTGTTCCGTAAGGTAAGTATGGATCCACTCAAATGGGAACCGCATTGAACAGTGCCATTGGCATCCGCATTTACTATACTATTCTGAATGGCAATATTATTAGAATAAGCACGAATAAACAAACTTGAAAAATATCCGGGGACATCATCATCTTCCCCTGTGCTCATGTTAAACGTGGAAGAATCTATCACTAAATGCGAAAGTTGTTGTGGCATATCAAGAATCCTGCTGCAGTTATCTGTTTGACAATCAGAAATCTCGATCCGGTTCAAACCATTGCTCATCCATGGTTGATGTTTGATAAAGTATCGGTGACCTTCCAGATTGGGTCCCTGCACCCACATGTTGTTGATTGTTAGTGATGATTGGTTTAAACTTGATAAAGTTATGGCAGCGTTGCTCGAGGGAGTTAGCTTGCATCGTAATCCATTAACGGTTGTGCCAATAAGGCTCAAATTCTGTACTCCATGGGGTAACGTGCTTTGATTATCGTAGAAAGCAATATGCAGATTTTCAGCATAACCAGTCGCACATCCAGATACATAAATTGCTACACTTGGACTCAAGCCATTCTCATAAAGAGAATCATCAAATGCATGATCAATCGCATCCTGTATGTGTACGTATGGATGTAGAGGGCTACCATTGGCGTTCTGGGGATTCGCCGCTGCATTCACATAAAGATTGTAGGCTGACAGTGCGCTAACAGCAAAGAGCAAGACAAGTAGCGTAAGTACTAGCTTGACTCTGCTCATCACAAACCTGAGGGCGGAATCACCCCCCCCCTTAGTGGGTAATTACTAGCTTTCATCATTCCTCCTTTTAGGCGATGAATTAGACTTTATTTCCGGTGCTTGCACCGTGATAAATCTTCTTCAGTAATGCAAAAAAAAGGTGAGCTTCCAGTCTGCGAGATAAAAATGCTAATTGGAGCAGGTCTCAATCAGATATTCCCACGATAAACGGCAGTGTAATTATTGTCAAGCAGAATCGTGATTGTTTTCGTTTTTTTTCATTCATCCAGCCCATCATGAATATCGTTTGCCACAATCGCATGTATCTTGCATGTCTTAGACCAGGCGTTGTCAATGACGCCTGGATGTTACGTTGACCGGCCTGGTGATGGTTCATCCGAAAAGGGGATGTCTACGGACTGCGCCCATAGAGGGCTTCGGGGGTTCCACGTCCTTTCGTGCCCTCTTCTGGTTCATACGCCTCCCATACACCGGTCGAACAATAGTCATAGGTTTGTATGACCGGTGTTCGACCGGATCACAAGATGCGCAGCAACCAGAAGAAGGCAAGAGCTAAGTGCGCTGTGCCATGTAAGGGTCGAAGGGATCAGGACGCCTCTGATCAAACACTACCGGATGGACGAAACAAACCATTGCGGCAAATCATCCACTGATGCAGGAACAAAAATGCTCGTTTGGGAAGCGATTCTGCTTGACAAGGCAAGCCCTTTTGCTCATGGTGCGATGCGTATGAATGATTTATGAGGATTTTTGTGAAGAGATTGTTCCTTTTCCCCCTGTTTTGGGTTACGTTGCTGGCAGCGGTCAATCCAACCCATGCCATATTGTATTCGGCCTTCATCCCCGGAGGAGGGCAGGTGTACAATCACGCCTACGTGAAGGCAGGCATCGTAGTGGGATTGCAGGCATATTTACTGGGCAATGTGCTGTACAACGACTCCCGGGTGGAGGACTACAAAGACAAGCTGCAGGGCAGTTCAGATGCCATCATGCAGCAGCAATACAAGGACAAATTGCAGATGTACCGTGAGCGGCGAACCAGCGATATCTGGTGGATGGGCGTCACTTGCGTCTTAAGTATGCTGGATGCTTATGTGGATGCGCATCTGGCAGATTTTGAGGGCGAAAAGGACAAATTGCATTTGCGTTTTAGTGATGATCAAGTACAATTAGAGCTGAAATTTTAGGAGGATACATGCAAAAGAAACACATCAGTTTAATGGTTTTACTTATCCTCTGCGTGGCGCTATGCGCGCAGGGAAAGATGTCTCTGGCTGATTTTGAGAGGGAAGTATGGCGTCTCACAAACGTGGAACGCGCCAAAAATGGATTGCCAGCCCTGATTTATGACGATGGATTGGCCAGCCTTGCCCGTTGGCATTCCACAAACATGAAGGATCTTGGCTTCTTTGCCCATCGTGACCCCTGGGGCGATGAAGTGGCAGAGAGAAAAAGCAAGTATTACCCTCAGCTCATCGTCAGCTCGGTAGGGGAGAATCTGGGAAAATTCACAAACAGCAGGCAAGTATTTACCCCCCAGGAAATTGTGCAGGGTTGGATGAATTCACCTTCGCATCGGGATAACATCCTGGATCGCACCTATACTCATCTGGGTGTGGGCATCATCCCCAATGGCATCGATATGTATGCCACCCAAAACTTTGCCACTCCGATCGTGAAACTGCTCAGTCAGATCCCGGATACATTGGATATCGATAAAGTGTACCGTTTACGCTTTGAGTATATGGGTAACAGGGCAAAGACCGATCTCAGCGCCACCCTCATCTATCCGGATTTGAATGCTACCTTCAAGATCTCTGACAAGCAGGAAATGTGCGGAGCTCAACCGATTGCCATTAAATGGGTTGGTAAAAACGAGTTTGATGCCGACGTCCCCTTCCTGGCAGGTAAAGGCCCCTACATGTTATGCTTCGGTTTTGAAGGCGGTTATTTCCCCGAGGGTGTGATCATGAGCGTAAAGTAAGCTCCACATATACTGGACAGTGATCTGAGCCCATTACGTCCTGCCGGATGCCGGCAGCGCTTACGATGTCCTTGTGCTCACTATCCACAAAGAAGTAATCGATTCTCCAGCCGATATTGCGGGGGCGCGCTCCGGCTCGGTAACTCCACCACGAGTATTGCTCCCCGGATTGGTCAAACATCCGGAAGGTATCCACCCAGCCCTGCGCCACGATTTTATCCAGCCAGGCGCGTTCTATGGGCAGGAATCCCGTAACCTCTTCGTTTTCCTTGGGACGAGCCAGATCGATCTCCTTGTGTGCGGTATTGTAATCTCCCGCCACCAGGATAGCCTTCCCTGAAGCGCGTTTCGCCTGCATCACTTCCAGGGCTTTATCATAGAACCGCAGTTTGTAGGCCAGGCGTTCATCGCCCTGTCCCCCATTGGGGAAATAGATATTCATCAGGATAAACTGCTCGTACTCAGCGATGTTGATACGTCCTTCGGTATCGAACTCCTCGACCCCGAAGGCAGTTTCGAAAGATAGCGGCTGGATCTTGCTCAACAGCGCTGTTCCGGAATAGCCCTTCCGCTGTGCGTGCGACCAATACTGATGATATTGGCTTAGCTTTTCCATATCCTCAGGAATCTGATGCTCCTGCAGCTTGGTCTCCTGAAGCCCGATAATGTCGATGCTCTCACGGTTTATCGTAGCTATGAAGTCTTTTTTCAGCACTGCTCTAAGGCCATTTACATTCCAAGACCATATCGTAGTTTTCATGTGTCCTCGTCTATGTAGTTACAAATATCGAATATTCAGAGTCCATTCATGCAGGTTCATATCAAGGATCTCACTGGCGATGCCGATCGAACTCAGGCTGTCCTGCAGCGCTTTCAGGGCGGGATATTCTGTGGCGAAATGCCCCGCGTCGATGATGGGTATCTTGCTATCCAGAAAAGTGTGATACGAGATGTCGCCGGTGATGATCAAATCGGCTTTGGCGGATGCAGAATCCAATACTGATCCTCCAGCTCCTCCACAGACAGCAATTCGTGAGATCTCGGTATCTTCCGCCATGCCGGCAGTCCACATCTTGATGGCAGGGGCTTGCAAGGCGGTCTTCACAATCCCGGCGATTTCACCAATGGAAATGGGCGCGGGATAGCTGCAAACAAGGCCAATATCCCCCGCTTCCGGATCACCAAGACTATCGATTACTTCCATGCCCAGAGCTTCTGCCAGAGCGTGATTCACCCCACCTAATGCGGCATCGAAATTGGTGTGCATGCTGATCAGCGATATCTTTGCCTCGATCATGCCCAATATCAAGGGATTGGTGATGCTGGACAGGGGACGGAAGATCAACGGGTGATGCGTAAGAATGAGATCAAAGTCATTCTCTATGGCATAGCCAAGCGTATTGGCGGTGGCGTCCAGGCTGATGAGCACCTTGCCCACTTTGCGCTTGGGATCTCCGATCAAGAGCCCTACGTTGTCCCAGGATTGCGCCAATGACTTCGGTGCGTACTGCTCGAGGTGTTCCAAAATGCTGCCGATGGTCATGATGTGCTCCTGTTATTGATAGAGGAAGCGTTTTATCTTTTGGGTGGGAGTTTTCTCGAAGGGTTCCTTCTGCTCTATGATCTTATGAATCTTGGAGAATGACGCCACGTTGGCATTGATATGGGTGCGCATTTCCAGCAGGTGCTTCTCGATGAACTTCTCGGTCTGCGCATTTCCCATCTTTGAGATGCCATGTAGTTTATCCAGAATCTCATAATTCAAGAATACCCTTGCCACGATGTTTCCCCCGCTTTCATAAACGAGGGATTCCAATACGCTTTCCGCTTCATTCAGCTTGGCTTCCACCTCTTCAGCGTAGATGTTATCGCCATTGGGACCGATGATCACATTCTTGATGCGCCCCTTTATGTAAAGGTAGTTATTCTTGGTCAGCAGCCCCAGATCACCTGTTTTGAAGTATCCGTCCGGAGTGTATGCCTGTTCGGTGCGCTCCTTGTCCTTGTAATAACCCTTCATCACTGTGGGGCCCTTGATCTGGATTTCACCGATCTTGGTTTTCGGATCGGGATTGGCAATGCGCACATCCAGTTCCGGCAATACTGTACCGGTGGATCTGAACTTTACCACAGCCGGAGTGCAACCCGCGATCAGGGGTGAAGTCTCGGTAAGTCCGTAACCGATGGCATAAGGGAAGCCGGCTTCATACAAAAAGCGCTCCACGTCGTGCGACAGCAACGCCCCGCCGATCCCGAAGAAATGGATCTTACCGCCAAAGGTCTTCATCAGTTTCTTGCCTGCCACAGTATGTAAAGCCTTACGAATCGGGGGCAATTTGTACAGCTCACGCATCAGTAGATTGCGGGTGAGCTGCGGAAAAATCTGCATTTTGAAGATCTTTTCGATGATTAGCGGCACAGTGAGGATCATGGTGGGCTTGACCTTTTGCATGGCGGGGATCAGGATTCGCGCCGTGGGGGGTTTATCCAGATAGTATACGCAGGCGCCGGTCATCATCGGGATGATAAATCCGATAGTGCATTCGTATGTATGAGATAGGGGCAACACAGAGATCAGGCGGTCTCGTTCGTTTACTTCCTGGATGTGCAGGGTAAGCCAGGCATCCCTCACCAAGTTCCTGTGTGTGAGCATCACGCCCTTGGAACTGCCGGTGGTACCGGAAGTATAGATGATGGCTGCCAGGTCGTCCTCGTGAGGTTCTCCGGCCAGGCCAACAGCTTCTTTAGCCTTGTTTCGAAAACGCTTAAACGCCATGCTGCGTTCTTGAATGAACTCAGTGATCTTGTCCTTGGGCAGATTCGCGTCCACCGTTTCAAGGCTTTCCAGATTGAACATTACGGGCATGGGATCCAGATCGCTGTAGGCCACTTTATCGTAGTGCAAGGCGGATACGAAGATTGCTTTGGCTCCGCTGTGACGTATGATCTGCAGAATCTCGCTAAGATGAAAATCCACCAGGATGGGAACCACAATGGCCCCCATGGAAGTGATAGCCAGGTACGCTACGCCCCAATGGGGCATATTTTGAGATAGAATTGCTACCCGGTCTCCCTTTTGGATGCCATGATCGCGCATCATGTCGATCACATCATCGATGAGGCTATCCAATTGCTGGTAGGTGATGGGTTCAGCATCCACCATCGTAAGCGCCGGGCGGTTACCATGGCGCTCCACAGTTTGTTTTATCATTGCTTTTAGGGTAAAGGTATCAAGTTGAATCATATATCACTCCATAGAGTCTTATCTCATACAGGATAACCAGAAAAGATGGTAAACCAAACTGTCATTCACTATTCTTCCCAGCTAAAAATCCTGTGGATAAAGCCATTTGAATACTGAAACCTCCCGTGGGCAAGGAATATGCCAGGGTCTCACCCACAGGGTAAAGCCCGGGGACTATCTGCGATTCCAGTGTGGAAGCCTTTACTTCCTTTAAAGCTACACCTCCATAGTCCGACATCGATTCAGCCAAAGAAGCCAGGCTCTGAACCCGGAAAGGAGCACAAGGCAACCACTGTTGCAACTGCTTACGCTCATGTGCCCGTAGATCTGCGGCAGGCCGATCTGCCACACCTAAGTGCTTCAATATGGCGGCACACAGGCTATGAGGCAGATCCAGCATGTGCAAAACCGAGGATAGCTTTTTCTTGGGGTAACGGGACAGTAGCGATGGGAAAGCACCCGATGCATCAAAGACCAGGGACACCGTATCCCCCTTGTTGATCCGGTATGAGTTATCCAGGATCACGGGACCGCTAAAACCCTGATGAGTAAAGAGCAGATCGCCATGGCAGCCCTTTGTACCCAGCTTTAGCCGGATACCTTTGAGCGTGATCCCCGCACAAGCAACAAAACTACCAAAATCGCTGATCCTTAGGGGTGCCAGGGCAGGATGAGGTTCCACAATAGTATGCCCCAAAGCCCTCGCCAGGCTATAAGCGTTGGCATCACTACCCGTTTCCGGATAGGATGCTCCTCCACCAGCCAGGATTAGCTTCCGGGCGAGATAAGATCTGCCGTTCTCAGACTGAATCGAGAAACCGTCATTGTCACGTTTGATACTTGTAACCTTTACGCCACATTCTACAGTGTGCCCCTTGGCCTGGACCAGATTCAGCAGACAGTTTCTTACATCAGAAGAGTGCATGGAGACCGGGAATACTTTACCATCTTCACGCGTCCAAAGAGGGCAACCGCCAGCTTCGAGCAGATCCATCAGAGCGCGATTACTGAGAGCGTAGAAAGCCGGTTTCAGAAAGTTCCGGAAGTCGCCCAGACGCTGCAGGAATAGCTCCGGCTCTGCTGCATTGGTCACATTGCATTGCCCGCTACCTGAAAGCAGCAGTTTCTTGCCCGCAAAGCTGTTCCGCTCCAGGATCAAAGCTGGTCGATTCAGGGCAAGGGCTGCTCCCAAACCGGCAGGTCCGGCGCCAATTATGATCGTCACTTCTTCAGTATCGCCTTGCTGAATGTATGGGCTGGGATGGGGATATCAATCTCGATTTCATCGATGATGTACTCTGTGCCCTTACCTTGTTTCAATTCATCTTTAAACACAAAGCGAGTGGGATACCAGCGTCCATCGATCCTTTTCACGTCGGAAGCCTTCACCGTTTTCAACAGCTTGCCGCTCTTCGCGTACCACTCTTCATACAGGCACACATAGCGCTCCGTATCGATGTATGCTTTACGCTTTTGATAGGTAACTCCCGCGTGTTTAGCTGTGAGTTCTATAATCCAGACACTGCGTGAGTCATACTTGGTGGATCCCTTGATCACAGCTTTGTAGCTATCCAGCAGATGGGTCTCCTCCATCATATCTTCATAGGATAGGTCACTGCCCATTACAGATTGTTTCAGCATGTTTCCGGAAATCGTGATGCTACGGTCTGTACCAGGATCATAGATCCAGAGATCATCGCCCAGCTTAAGCATCTTTGTGCCTTTATCCCTGGGGGGTGACAGATACTCGCTATATGACTTGTCGTTCCCTGAAGAATAACTGAGCATCTCCATAGTCCGGGAAGCCCGACGTGAATGCACAATCATCCGGCTGCGAATCTTGGAGCTCCTGGTAATCATATTGCGATCAACCGCACGGATAATCTCATCTGCGGAAGGTCCTTGAGCGAAAAGCATGATCGCTGAAAGTGCTCCCACAAGAGATAGCATTAGGTATCTTTTCATGTCTCCAACTCCTTGGTTAGTTGTGAGGTTTCCCGTTTGAAGATTGCGAGCCCAGCCAGAGCAGCCCCAAATATGGTGGAGACGAATCCGGGAATAAAACTCAGGATGACTGCCTGAGGGGTGATGGTGGTGTATAAAGTGTTTTCGATCATCATGGCAGAACTGCGGGTGTAAGCGCTCATATCCATCCCGATATTATTGAAGTACAAGCTGATAGCCAAACCCAGGAGAATGCCAAGGAGTCCCCCCACAATTCCCACAATCGCTGCTTCGGCAGTAAGCGCTAGATAGACTTGGCTCTTACTTTCTCCAATCGCCAGACGCAGGCCAAATTCGCCATAGCGGCGGATGCCATTCAGCAGACCCGCATTCCAAAGCACTATGCTGAGCACAAATATGAAGCCGATGGACATCCATAACTTGCTATAATCAAACATCTTCAGGATCGGCCCCATGTTTCCCTGATCGTTGAGACGCAACATCTGAGGTGAGAACTCATCGGAAACTTTACTATACCGTTCGTTGAAACCGTTCATTACCTCAGTTGCCGCTCTTACGTTATACTCACCATTCTTGAAGTACGCCAGGATTTCCCCCGCCGCGTCCTGCATATCCAGCATGTCGCGGATATCCTTTAGATCGGCCACCACAGCCCCCCGGTCCAGACTGGGAGCGCCAAACTCCACTATACCGGAAATCACGAAGTTTCGCAGAGTCATAGCACCAAAGACAGTGGAACTCATCAGTGTAATAGTATCTCCCACATCCAACTCCATGCTATTGGCGGCTGAAGCACTCAAGAGCAATTCTCCGGCCCTGTCGGGAATGCGGCCGTTTCGCAATCCCTCTGCCAGGCGCAGGCGCTTCTGTTCTTCTTCAGATCCCAGCAGGTCCACCCCGATACCCAGGACTTCGGTCTGTACCCGCGTATCTCCCTCTTCATCAGGGACATCCAGGATCGCTCCGAAGTTGATACGCTCCACCCAATCTAACTGAGGATAGTCCTTTTTCCACTCTTCCAGCAAGGGAGTGACGTCCATCAATGCCAGATCGTAAGGTTTCAGATCCAGCATTTCGGCATAAGCCCGGCTGACCACTTTCAGATGACCGCTGTTAAAGCGCGCGTTTTGGCGGATATAGCTGGTCTTGAATCCTTCCATAAAGGTATAGGCAAAGACCATAAGCCCAACTGCAAATACTACGATCAGCACTGGGAACAGCCAGCGATGACGATCGCGAAACACTCCTTTTAACACAAACTTAAACATATCAATTCACCTTCCCCCGCAGGGCATCCACAGGATTCATGCGGGCAATTTTCCGGGCGGGAAGCCAGCTAACCAGTATTGTGAAGAGCATGATGAGCAAAAACACCATAGCGATCTCATGCAGTGGATAGATAAACTTGATGGGTTCGCTGAAGCCAGGCAGGGCAAATTCATCGTATCCATCAATGATGGGGAACCCGAACGTGGCAAAATACCAGAATAATGGGAAGCCCAATATAGGCGTTAGCACTATGGCAAACAGGCTGTACAAAGCTCCTTCAATCGTAAAAAGCAAGGTGATCCTGGCCTTGGTAAAGCCCAGTGCTGACAGGGTACCTATCTCCCGGCAGCGTTTGAACACTGCCAGAGCCTGAGTATCGAAGATCGCGATCAGCACCAGGAGCATCAGCAAGCCGTACATCAGTACTTGTTGAAACCTTTCATTATCCAGCATCTGATACAGGTCTGCGAAGTACTCATCCTTGTCGATATAACGGAAGTCTTTCGTATCCAATCCCTGGTATTCATCGCTACCCAGGACGAAGTAGCTCGCCATTCCCTCAGCTCCACGGATCTTTTCCAGCATTTCCAGATTCACCCAGATCGTGGAGATATCAGCGGAAGGGGCAGGGATGGATAGCACGTCTTCCACGACCGCATCGATGGCATTGTATGTACCATTGATGTCGCGGATGCGGATGCTGAAGATATCCCCCACCTGCAGACGTGTGCTTTTTGCCATGGCGGTACCGATAAGCACGGGAACCATGTCTGAAGCTTCAGAACTCAACTTCCCCCCGGGGAAAGCAAGCACCTGCTGATCATCAGGAATACCCTTGATCACAGCAGCTTGCATTCTTCCCTGTGGATAGATACTTGCCGGGGCCAACATGATGGGTACTATCTCTTTGCGAATAATGCCAGCTCTCAATTCTGCCGGCACCGGGGCATAGCTATCTTCATAAGTTAGCGGATCGTATGGATCGTAACTCTTCACGCGCAACATGCCCTTGCCATATTCCCAGTCGCTCTGCTGAATCTCAGCCAGGCGAATCCAACTGTAGTACATGGCTTGAGTCCACACCATGATGATGAGCACAATGGTGATCACCAACACATTGATCAGGCTACGCCAACCGTTATTTATGATATTCCTGAGTGCCAGGCGCAAGATCATCACTTTCCACCTCTCCGTCGATTAACTTGATTACCCGCTTTAGATACGCAATCACCTTGGGATCGTGAGTGCTGAAGATGAAGCCAGTCTGAAACTCTTCGTTCAATCTCACCATGGTATCCAGTATGTTCAGCGAATTCTCGGTGTCCAGATTGGCAGTGGGCTCGTCGGCTAATACCAGATCCGGTTTTTTCACCATTGCACGGGCAATCGCCACTCTTTGGCATTGCCCGCCTGAAAGCTGGCTTGGACGGCTCTTGATCTTATCGGTAAGTCCAACCCACTCAATAGCTTCCTTCACCATTTTATCCCGCTTGCCTGCATCCAGTTTCAACAGCAGCAAGGGAAACTCCACGTTTTCATACACATTGTACACCGGAAGCAGATTGTAAGTCTGAAAGATGAATCCGATCCTGGCAGAACGCAGAATGCTGGCCTGGCGCTGATTAATCTCGTGAACTTTGTAACCCAATACTTCCACTTCACCTTTGGTGGGAACATCCAGTGAACCCAGAATGTTCAGCAGGGTTGTCTTACCGCTGCCGCTGGGTCCCACAAATCCGCCAAACTCCCCTCGATGGAAATCCAGATTGATATCTTTCAGAGCCCAGAAATCCCCTTCTCCAGTGGGGAAGGACTTACTCATGCCTCTGATGGTCGCAATCACTTCTTTCATCATATCCTCAAAAATGGGCGTTTATCATTGTGTGCAGGCTTAGTCCTGCTGCGGAAGATTGCCTTAGCGATGCTTCCAGTGATATATAGTCATAAGTGCGTATCCAGCTCGCGCCCAGAGACAATTCCGAGGCATCCCAATCGTAAGTGCCCAAGGCTTTAAAGCTATCCAGAATTCCCAGGGGATAGCTGGCCATCAATGCGCTCAGCACACTTTCTTCGCTCAGTTCATCCAATCCGTGAGGGGCAGAAGATACCATCATTTGCTCCAGCATCAGTGCCAAACCATTTCCCAAATCGATGGTATAATCCGAACCAATAGTCGCGCTCATGAGATACTTGGGGACAAAGCGAACCTCTGAGAAGCGGGATAGGGATGCTTCCAACCACAGCCCCATCAGATAGTCCATGCGCAGATCAAATCCGGCACGTTCCTCGCTGCCCCCAGCAAGCTTCCGGTGATGCAGACTGAGCGCAGCTTCTCCGATGGGCGTTGGATGCTGAAAACGCCCGCCAAACTCGATCGTATCCTCCTTGCTGCCCATCACTTCGTTGCCCTTGGGTGCAGGGTCGCCCCTGATCCCCCAGAGCCAGAGATTGGCGTTATTCAGCCAATTCATGCGCATCAGAGCAGCTTCCACGCCCTTGGTGTATTGATGCGGATCCAACGGATCCAAAGAATCAAACCACTGCAGTGGACGCAAGATCTGAGCGCTTCCGAAGTTTAGGCGCTGAAGCCCTATTCGAAGCTCCGCTTGAGCTAAGCTGCAGCTGAAACTTGCGCGGTAGGTATCGGCCGTCATGGTTGCATCATGAGCGCCATCCCATTCGCTGTGAAAGCGCGAGTACAAGCTGTACTCCGCCTGCATTGATACCTTGCCCAGGTTCTGCCCGGCAGAAAGATCCATTGCCCACAGGGCACCCAGGCTCTTCTGCTGCTCTGCCACGTCACCATATAGAGCAAAACGGTTGCTGCTTTCAAGGCCGGGAAGCCAGGTGCAAAGCGATAGAAGGGCCAGGATGAAAGCGAACTGTTTCATTGGGTATCACGAGGAAAAATGCCATAGACCAGAATGTCATTCACTTGAGTCACCAGTTCCGGGAAGCTTGTGCTATACTGGGCTATGCTATTGTCTGAAAAGATCTTTGCCACTTCTTTGAGCAGAGCAAGAAACATCTCCACGTTTAGCCCGGGATTGATCCTGCCCTGCTGCTGTTCACGGTATAGGAACTCTCTAAAACTCTCGTAACTCTCTTCGCTGAGCCGAAGATAGTACTCTCTGGCAGAGGGATGGTGAAACAAGCCTTCCAATATTTCTGCACCCAGAAGAGAGATGAAATCCTGCTTCAAAATCATCACAGTATCAAGTTTCTGTTTCAAGCTCAGATCGCCATTCAGCACATCATTACATGCGCATAGCATATCATCAAAGAGGATTTTCAACAGGTTAAGGATCAATTCATCCTTGCCCTTGTAGTACCGATAGAAGGTTACTTTGCTCACTCCGGCCTGCCGGCATAGCTCCTCTACGCTTACTCTGGTAAAACCGTAACGGTGAAACAGCTTTGAGGCCGCAATGAGTAAAGCTTGCTGCTTTCCACTCATGGTTGGAGGTATGAGAGCCTTCAGTTTCTTGACGATCATTACGCTTCACCTCATTGTATACGTTTCTGATCCTATTTTCTGATAACCGTTCATATTGTCAAGACAATTCCACCAAACTTCGAAATATTTCCAACTCTCGGCCCGACTCTCGTCTGCCATTCATTGAGAATGTTTGGCCTGGTCGATACGGCAGGATGTGGATTTCGATGTGTCGCCAGCGTGAGAGAATGAATGCGATCACAGACAGGGCAAGATGGATGTGATGCCGGATACAAAAAAGGGGTGATGATTCCTCCCTGAGAGAAACCATCACCCGAAGACTAATAGGAATGATGAGGATTAGCGCTTTATCCGCGTTACCTTTTTAGTCACGCTGCGTCCGGCTTGACTCAGCTTCACGAAGTAGATGCCATTTGCCACATCCTTACCGGCCTCGTCTTTGGCATCCCAGGCAATCTCTGATTTGGCAGAATCAGAGGCTATGCTGCGGATGAGCTGGCCTTTCAGGTTAAATATCTGCAGTTTCATGGGCTCCAATGGATTCAATCCCTTGAGCCGGAAGCTGCTGTTGTTTTTGAACGGATTGGGATAGCTGCTTACCTGAAGCGGCACTACGGGATGGGTATGGTCTTCGTTGGAACTGCTCTCATCGAAATAGTAACGGAACACGTGGTGTATCAGGCTCCGCGAACTGCTCTGTTCCATCTGATACAGAGGGAAGCTGAGCGTGATTACCCGTCCCTGGCCGTACTCGTTTAATACTGCCACCGTTTCACCGTTGAATTGACCCTGTGGAGTCTGGGTATCATAGTCCGAACCAAAGATGTATAGGGATGTGGCCGAGGAGTTGGGATCGATGGTTTCCACGCGGATGATGTGCCCGGATAACGCAGAAATTGTCTTCAAGCTATCCACCTGTAAGGCTGGGAATCCATCAAGCTGCGGTAAGGCATATTTGAAGCGGCTTTGCATACTGTAATTCACTGCTTCAATCCCCAACACGTCGTAAATGAAGCTCCCCGCATGAAACTCCGCAGGATAGCCTGCGTTCATCGTGAAAGCGGTGGAAGGTGTGTAGCCGGTGTAAAAGATATTTCCGCCATACTGCAGATACTGCTCCAGGCCTTCCAGCATCGCATAAGGCGCTGAGGGATTTGAACTATCCATATTGTGCCAGAGAATGGATGAATAGACTCCGATATCAGCCAGACCTAAGGGGACTCCCATAGCGTTCAGGTCCATTTGATGTGTATCGAAAGGCATGATAGAGCTGAAGAAATCGTCGACCATCTCATCTGTGGGTAAATATGGCGTAGTGCCTGGATAGTCCTCGCTTTCGTCGATGATCAAAATGCCACTATTCAGAGTGACCGGACGGCTTTTGACTGCGGAGGAAAGCAGGCTTTCGTTCCCATCCTCATCCACAGCCGATACGCAGTAATAGTAATACAAATCGGGCGAACCATATACATTGGTATCGCTGAATTGAGTGGTAACGAGAGAAGCTGGCGAGATCACGCTACCGGTTTGACCGGGATCAGTGGATCGGTAGATCCGGTAACCCGTAAAATCCATTTCGGTATTTGCCTCCCAGGTGAGCAGCACTTCTCCGGGACGAGGATTTCCTGATATAGCTTGGGGAGTCCGGGGATTGACAAGGGGCATCCCCTCGGAAAAGACCCGGTAGCTTTCTGATCCGTCCAGACCGAAGCTACTGATGGCGATCTGGTACAGCGTCCCCTCATTGAGACCACTAAGGGTGTAGTGATTTTCCGCCACATCCACAGTGTTCGTGGTAGTCCAATAATCGCCACTGTAATACACTCTATAGCCACTGACCTGTGGATCAGCAACAT
This sequence comes from Candidatus Cloacimonadota bacterium, assembly GCA_023392795.1. Lineage (GTDB taxonomy): Bacteria > Cloacimonadota > Cloacimonadia > Cloacimonadales > Cloacimonadaceae > UBA5456. Next base: position 15,920 of record JAEWNJ010000017.1, on the reverse strand, counting down.
CATCCCACGAAACATACAGCGATGTGCCGTTTCCCGCATCAAGAACTTGCGGATTGTCTGGAGCTCCCGGCATATCGGAAAAGCTGATCGCAACCGCCATCGAAGCCCGAATCACTTCCGCCGCATAATCTGGATTGATATGGGCAGTTATATCCTGATCACTGTGATAATAAGGGCAGAATTCATACTCGAAATAGTAAACAACAGGATAGCCTCTCTGCCAGAAGGAGTGGCTGTCGCTACTGGGGCTATTCATGTAACCATAAGCCACATCCAGGGAAGTATATTGTTCAGTAAGATACTCCGCATGCTGGCTTTGTTCCAGGAAACCATCATATGGCATCAGTTGTACCAGTGTTTCACCAGGATCGCTATGGGCGATCATATCGTGATTGATCATCAGGCGGATGTCTTCGCCATTCTGCAAAGCTGTTTCAGCATGATATACACTGCCAAAAAGCCCAAACTCCTCGGCGGCAAAGGTTACAAAGCGGATACTGCACTTGGGCTGGTAATTATTTGCCATCAAGACTCTTGCCATTTCTATGGCGGCCACTGAACCGGAGGCGTTATCGTCCGCCCCGGGGGCTAACACATAGGGCGTAGTATTGGTAATGGAATCGTGATGCCCGCCTACCACTATGTATTCATCAGGATAGTCCGTGCCTTCAATGGTGGCAACCACATTGTATTGAGTGGTATTGTTCCAGGCGAAAGGCTGCAGACTCGCATTGGTTATGCCAAAACGCTGAAACTGACCCTTTATCCAGTTGGCAACTACCAAGCGATTGTCTGCCATAGCGTAGCGGGTTTGCAGGTCTTGCATGCCCTGGATGAAAGCCAGGACACTATCGGCAGATACTTGAGAGATAAGGTTCTGGATGTCGGTACTCGTATCTTTGGCAGCTTCAAAGCGGGGCGAAGGATCGGGAATGCTGATTGCATCGAGCTTCAGGGGAGTGAATGAACCGCGCAATGCACCACGCAACACCGTAATATCAAGGTCGCTGGCAATGAGCCATTCTGAGCCCAGATCGGCCAGGATATCAGCGTAATTGGCTATCTCTGCGGGCGCGGACGCCTTGATCTTGCTGTAAAGGTATAGGGTTTGCCCCGCCGAACGCGGTTGAATCCGCTGCCAGTCATCGTTCCCCATGCTTCCTGGGATTCCCGCCAGCACATATTGGTCGTTATAATGATAGATCTCAGCACCTTTGGCGGCGATAACTCTGATCGTGGCGTTCAAATTCTCAGCTCCAGGCCTGATCCCCTTCAGCCTGCTAATGGCCAACTCTCCGGTGCTGGCGCACAGGATACCCCAAATACCAATCAGACAGCATATTACGACGATTCTCTTCACCTTATCCTCCATGGACGTCAGTATACGCTTCTGCCGTGCAAATTGCGTTCCCATTCTGCCATTATATGGTTGGCGGAGCAAACCTGGCAGGAATAACTATTCTGAGCCCCCATTTCGATCTCAATTCGATATGCTCTTATATCATTATGATATGATCCCTGACCGGCAAGCTATTCGCGCTCTTAGCTACTTAGTTGTCATTTATAGACTTACATGATATTTTGGAATTGGCACGGCTTTTGCACAAGACAAAAGAAAACATCAAGCGAGGTAAGACCAATGAAAAAGATAAGTTTAGCCCTGATCCTGATCCTGGCCCTCTGTTCATTCCTGATGGCAGACGATGAATTGGACCAAGACCTTCAAGACGTAGAAAATGCCCGTCGTATCATCATGGAACTGAAAGGTCTGGATGATATAAACACCAAAGTTACCATCAATCACCAAGGCGGCAAGGAAGCTGCAGATGCGGCTTATTTTGGCCTGTATCTGGAAGATCTCACCTTCCCCAAGGCACAAGCTCTTGGCTACAAAGGCTCCAGCGGCGTCCTGGTTACCGGTGTGGTGAAAGACTCCCCGGCCTGGACCTATCGCATGCAAGAAGATGACATCCTCCTAAGCATCAATAATAAAGAAGTAACTAATTACGCCACTTTCGAGAAAATCCAGAAAACGCTCAGAGCCGGTGATGTGGTAACGGTCGTCGTATTCCGCGAAGGCAAAACCGAGAGTCTGGACCTCACCGTTGGCTCACGCGGAGGCAGTTCCAGCGAAAGCAGCACTCCTCAAGTAACCAAGAAGCGTAAACTGAGCCCCGGTTATGGCGGCGGATCATGGATCCCCATGTGGGTCGATACAGATATGGAAGACATCAACGCTCTGATCAGCAATCCCGCGCTTGGTTTCTCCAAGTTCCCCGAAGAGTTCATGCTGCAACAGGGCTTGGGTGGCAAGTTCCCCGTAGGAAAAGGATATTTCCTGGGTGGGCAAATCACATGGTACAACGACAGTAAACGTAAGAACGTCGATGACTCAAACTATCACGTCTGGATGCAGTATTCCAGCACAATGGGCGGTGTTACTCTGGATAAACGCATTCCCATCACCAAAAACATCGTTACTTCACTGGGCCTGATGGTCGGCGGCGCTAATCACGAACTCGAGTTTGTGAATACTGACGCTGATTACGACTGGACCAATCTGCCCAACATCATCACCAATTCGAATAACACCCACTTCAAACTGGGCAAAGGCTATCTGATCGCGCAGCCGCGGGCAGAACTCCTGGTGAGATTCACTCCCTGGCTCGGCATTCGCGCTGAAGGCGGCTATGTGTACGGAATCAACCTGCGTGACGACTGGCGCGTGATCGGCATGGGCGAAGAAGAATATGAAGTAAGTGGCTCGCCCAATACTAAATACGAGGGAATCACCTTCTCGGTAGGACCCTGGTTCGGATTTTAAAAAAAAGCACTCCCTAAACATCCAAAGCTCCCTCTAATACATCTGGGGGGAGCTTTTTTTGTCCTATAGTCCAGGAGCATTGGAGTCTTCAGGTTTGCTTTTGGGGATCTCGTGCCCCCTTCAAGCTGTCAATCAAGTCCTCGGCAAGCCGGTATCATGCCTTTATTGTTAAGGCTTGATTAGTGCTAAATCGAGAAGTGATCAACGCCGTCAAGAGAGCGAGCTGCGGGAGTATGCGCCGAAGTGACTATTGAGGCTAGCATCCTTATCGCGGGTTTCCGCTGTTATCACATGCGTTCAAATGTGGAAGTGAGATGTAGATTCCGCGAAGGGAATCAATCACCCGGCTCAGAGCAAGCTTTTGATCAGAAGGGGGATTAATATCTCATGCTGGCCGATGAAGTAATACCCGGATCCACCAGTCTCCACGGGGCGTTGCGCCACATTTACCCGTGCGCGGTAATGCATGTTCATATCAAACACGGCGGTGCTAAAGTTCTTTACATGCCCACTAGTGTTCCGCGCCACGGTGAGCGCTTTCAAAAATACTTCAGGCAGGATCACAGCGGAACCGAAATTCAGATACACCCCACCCTCATCCAGATCACAAACCTGGCGGCAGAGGATGCGAAAATCCCGCAGGGAGCAATCCCCAATGGCCTTTCCATCCGCACAGGGTGTTTGATGGATGATATCGGTGCCGATCGCCACATGCACGGTGAGCGGGATATTGAGTTTGTAAGCCATCGCGAGCAGGGACAGATCCTTGTTCGGAGCCTTCTCCAGGATCTCTTTGCCCACGGCTTCGCCCAGACCCAATCCGGTTGCAGAGCCTTTGGTGATGATGGTATTGATGCCGTGTGTAGTCTCAAACACCATGCCGAAAGATCCGTCTGCCAGGGATTTGGAGACGTCCTCCGAGGTATGCCCGAAGAAAGCCAGCTCGTAATCGTGGATCATCACTGAGCCATTCACGGCCAGCGCGCTTACGTAGCCTGCTTCCATCAGCTCTATCAGCAATGGAGCCAGGCCGCATTTGATCACGTGTCCGCCCAGGCCGATGATGATCGCCTTGCCCTTTTCTTTGGCCTCTTTGATCTTTGCTATCAATGCTTTCAGGTCTTTCGCGCTCAAAACATCCGGTAAAGAGTCCAAAAAAGGAGTCAGATCTGCCTTGCCTTTTTTGGCAAAGAGATCGGGATTTACTTTGCTGCTACGGTCTTTAACCGAATAAGCCGTCAGGTTTTCAAAGCTTATTTCTTCGTATCTGCTCATTGTAGCGGTCCTCTTCGCTGAAAATGCAGCCGCAGTATTGCTGGCGGTACATTCCCGCTTCCTTGGATAGTTTAATGCCTTCCTGCCAAAGCTTGCGCCAATCTTCATAGAAGAAGGGCACCCCGTATCTTTCACTCATAGTGTGGGCAATCTCGATGATGCGCTCATGCTTTTGATACCGGCTGTAAAGTAAGGTGCTGCCAAAGGCGTCAAAGCCCCGTTCGGCAGCAATTTGGGCGGTTTTCTCCAGCCGGGTGAGATAGCAGTATTCACATCTCTGGTCGATTTTATCCAGAGTGTTTTGGAGAAAGCTGTGCAGGCCATACTCACCGGCTTCAATCAGTTCGAAGCCTTCCCTTGCCGCAAAATCCCTCAGAGTATCGCGGCGTTTTTGATACTCCAGCAGGGGATGAATATTGGGATTGAACCACAATGCTGAAATGGCGTGCCCTGCCTCACTTAGCTTCTGATACGGAGCTATGAGACAAGGCGCGCAACAGCTATGAAGCAGTATCTTCATCTATGAACGTACGTAGTGAGGCATTTCGGCAGGTAGCACGATGGAAAACTCCACCAATCCTGCCATCTTGCCATCCTGATACCAGGGCTGTTGATGGATCAGCTTTTTCTGGCCGGCTTTTTCGATGGTATAGGTATGGGGAATGCCGGTTTCCAACATCTGATTGATGATCTCAATACTGCGGGGCTGATGACAGTCAAAAATGGAAGTGCCGATCAGCTTCCTGCCGCCTCTATCGCTAAAAGTGGCAGCGGCTTTATCGTTCATCTCCAGGACTATTCCTTGTAGATCGCAGACGGTGATTGCCACCGGCAGTTCTTTGATCCATTCGTGCATCTTAGAACTCTTTAAGGATGTTGGCAGCCACGATTCCGCGCTGGATCTGGTTTGTTCCTTCGTAGATCTGCAGGATCTTGGCATCGCGCATCATCTTTTCCACGGGGTATTCCTTCATGTAGCCGTATCCACCGAGGATTTGCACAGCGTCGGTGGTAACCTTCATCGCTACATCCGAAGCGTAGTATTTGCACATTGCGCTTTCTTTGGAGTAGTTCTTGGCTCCGGAATCCACCATTTTGGCGGTTTGGAAGACCAGGGCACGAGCGGCTTCGATCTGGGTGGCCATATCCGCAAGCATGAATTGCACTGCCTGGAAGCTGGATACGGGTTTGCCAAATTGGTGACGCTGCTGTGAATAACGTGCGGCGGCTTCAAACGCGCCCCGGGCGATACCCACAGCCTGTGAACCCACCATCGGACGGGATTTATCAAAGACCTTCATCGCGGTGATAAATCCGGTTCCCTCGCGACCCAAAAGGTTACTGGCGGGAATCTTGCAATCTTCAAAGATCAATTCTCTGGTCGCGGAAGCACGAATCCCCATCTTGTTTTCCTTTTTACCAAAAGTGAAGCCGGGAGTATCCTTCTCTACGATGAAGCAAGAGCATCCGCGGGCACCCTTGGTCCTGTCGGTCATGGCAAACACTGTGTAGATACCGGCTTCGCCGCCATTGGTGATCCACTGTTTGGTGCCATTCAGGATGTAGTAATCCCCTTCTTTGCGAGCTGTGGTCTCGATGGCTCCGGCGTCGCTGCCGGCGTTGGCCTCGGTAAGTGCAAACGCGCAAAGCTGCTCGCCTGCGGCAATGATCGGCAGATACTTCTGTTTCTGTTCCTCACTACCGGCGATCAGGATGGGATACATACCCAAACCAGTGGCGCCGAAAGCCAGAGCGATGCCTGCATCCACCGCGCAAAGTTCTTCGGTAACGATCGCCAGATCCATCACCTTGCCGCTGATGCCGTCGTACTCTTCGGGTATCAGGATGGCAAAGAGATCGCTCTGTCGCATTACTTCCACGATGTCCCAAGGGAAAATCCCTTCCTGATCATAATGCTCGGATAGGGGTTTCATCTTTTCGTTGGCGATTCTACGCGCCAATTCCTGCATCTCCAGCTGATCTTCAGTGAAAAAGTAGTTCATATGTATCTCCTGTATTTACTAGAGTTTATATGTGGTGGAGCTTAGTCTGTGAGGGACTTATATGTCAAGGGGAAAATCTACGGCACGGCTGCTATCGATCAGAAAAAACTCACGGAATCGCGTCGTTGACAGTCTGTCTCGGGCAAACAAAAAGACCGGAGATAAATCCGGTCTGCAAAAAAAGGTCAGTCAGGGGTTATTGAACGATTACGCGCAGGTTCCTTTCGTTAACCTTGTAGCCACCGGAAACCAGGACGTAGCCGCGGAAAAGCTCTGAAGTATCGGTGATCCTGGCGATAAACCAGCTATCAGTGCGAGCCATCTCAGTATTTTCCGGCGCCAGGTATACATCATCATAGGTATTGGAATCGAAGCAGATAACTTCTTTGCCAAGCTGCAGATCAGCACGTGTGGCAATACGGGTTTTTACCCACCATTTTGCCCATACGGGAGCACCGGTTTTCACACTCATAAACTGAGCTTGATTCTTGGTCTCAGGAGTGGGAGCGGTGATGAGCTTTCCCAGCTCTACATATTCCCAGGTGCTGCCGGGCCAAACCTCTTCTCTGAAGAAGTAATCGTCGGGCTGAATGTAATGAAGGTCGGCATTCCCGGTGGGAACAGCCGCGGCTACTTCGTTCATTGCATTTCCAATCTGAACCACGGAACTGGGAATACCCGGATCCAATACTAATCTGGGAGCGCAACCGCTAAGGAGCAATCCCGTAAAGAGAACAATCATCAGGATGGGAAGTGATCCCAAGTTCATTCCTCTGAGTGCTTTCATTTAATACCTCCATGAGCCAAAAGCTCATTATTTGTTATGCATATATCCATGCTTGTCATCAGCATATTTTTGTCAATGATATTCTGCCCATACTCCAGATAATTCAAGTATAATTCCCTAGTCTCTGGTGAGTTTGCGATAGCTGATCCGTTTGGGGATAAGGGCTTTATCCCCCAGGCGCATCAGTTTGTTCTCTTCGTAATCACTGAAATTACCTTCAAACCACTTCACCTGGCTTTCGCCTTCGAAGGCCAGGATGTGCGTGCACACGCGATCCAGGAAATAGCGATCGTGACTGATCACCACAGCGCAGCCGGCAAATGAGAGTAGAGCTTCTTCCAGCGCGTGAATGGTATAGACGTCCAGATCATTGGTCGGCTCGTCCAGCAATAAGACGTTGCCGCCGGTCTGCAGAGTAAGCGCCAGATAGGCTCGGTTCTTTTCCCCTCCGCTGAGGATATTCACGGGTTTCAGATGCTCTTTGCTGGAAAAATTAAATTTCCCGATGTATTCCCGAACCTTCATTTCGCGGCCGTTAATGGACAATACATCCCTTCCCTGGCCGATAAGCTCCAGTAAGGTCTGTTCGGTATCCATCATGCGAGCTTGATCCACATAGGAAAGTCGGACCGTTTCCCCCATTTCGAAGCTGCCTTTATCTGGAGCGATATGCCCCACGATCATCTCAAAAAGCGTGGTCTTGCCGGCACCATTGGGTCCTATCACGCCCACGATACCGCCCGCGGGGAGATTGAATTCCAGATTCTCATAAAGCAGCTTTTCATCAAAGCCCTTGCTAACCCCTTTGGCGAGGATAACCTTGTTGCCCAGTTTCGGACCCGGGAAGATCGGCAACTCATCGGTGGAGCGTTCTTTCTCGTACTTCTGTTCTGAGAGCTTTTCAAAGTTTTGGATGCGGGCTTTACTCTTTGCCTGCCGCGCCTTGGGTGAGCTGCGGATCCATTCCAGTTCATCGGCGAGAGCCTTTTGCCGCCTGGTATCGGCCTTTTGTTCCTGAGCGAGACGGATTTGTTTCTGTTCCAGCCAGGAGGAGTAGTTCCCCTGGTAGGGAATGCCTTCTCCCCTATCCAGTTCCAGAATCCAGCCGGCAACGTTATCCAGGAAATAGCGATCGTGCGTAATGGCGATCACGGTACCACGATACTGTTTCAGATGGCGTTCCAGCCAGAGGATGGTCTCCGCATCCAGATGGTTTGTGGGTTCATCCAGCAGCAGGATATCGGGAGCTTGTAAGAGTAGACGGCAAAGTGCCACCCGCCTCTTTTCGCCACCACTGATGAGTTTGATGGGCAAATCCGCCGGTGGGCAACGGAGTGCATCCATCGCCAGTTCCAGACGGCTATCCAGATCCCAGGCACTCTGCGCGTCCAATTTGTCCTGCACTTCGCCTTGTTCCTCCAGGAGGGCATTCATGGCATCATCGTCCATCGGTTCCATAAACTTCTGATTGATTTCTTCAAAACGCTGCAAAAGCGCAGTCGTCTCATGCACCGCTTCCTGTACGATATCCCGCACCGTGCGCTCTGGATCGAGCTGTGGATCCTGTTCCAGATAGCCGATGCTATAGCCTTTACTCATCGCCACCTGTCCCAGATAATCTTTATCCAGACCGGCCATGATCTTGAGCAGAGTGCTTTTACCGGAGCCGTTCAGACCCACTACGCCAATCTTGGCGCCGTAATAATAACCCAGATAGATATCCTTCAGAATATAGCGCTTGTCATCCACTACTTTGCCCACACCGGACATCTGATATATCACTTTGTTTTCTTCTGCCATAATCCTCTGCCCTTAGTATGGGACATACTCTTCGTGGCGAACATCGCCGTAAAACACATAGTACGTGGTAAGTTCCTCATCAAAAGCCGCTGTCACATAATGCAGATCATCCAGTTTCCAATAGGCTTCAAACGAGGACTCATCATACTCATACTCAAAGCCATGCAGTTGAGATACTTCCCGCAACATATCGGCTTCCAATTCATAATCATCCATATCACCAAGGGGAATCGTGATCAGCCAGCAGGTCAAGAGCGAATCTTCGGGGCTAAAGATCAGGGACACATCGATGATACTATCATCCCCGGAGTGCACAAAGGTGTTGGGATCGCTGGCATCGCAGGCAAAGCCATTTAACTGCAGATTCCTGGCTGCTTCGGCATAGCCCTGGCCATAATCCAGCCCCAGTAAACCAACTTCGGCAAAGATGGGGCAAAGACAGAGCGCCAGACTCAGGGTCAGCAAAAAGGATTTCAAAGGGATCCCTGATTTTGCTTCAGATTCTGATAAAACACTGTGAGAGCACAGTCAAAATATGGCAGGACGTAGATAAGGGCGATCCCGAAAGTGACCAGACAGAGCAACCACCAGCCGATGAAACTGATAAAGAGCCCGAAAAGCTCCCCTTTGTGCCCCATCATCATGTTTTTGCTGGCAGTGAGGGCATCTTGGGCACCAATCCTGGGATTCTCGCTCATGATGAAGAAGGTCATGCTGTAGCCGAGCGCAGCGATGATCCCGGGAACGATGAGTAGCAGACTCCACAAAAAGGTGTATAGCGACACCAGCAAACCCGCCACTAAAGTACGGTTAAAATCGTTGAAGCCGGAGAACAATTCCTCCACGGTAAAGGTTTCTCCGCGGTCCAGTTTCAACAGAATCGCAGCTATACCCACACTTAGGGGACCATAAACCACCAGCCAGGCCAGTCCTATGGAAAAAGAACTGAGCCCGCTGAGAATGAGTACATAGATCAAAAAGACTATGATCAGGTTTCCCATCTGCGCGCTCATCATCTCGCGCGCTCGTGCTTTCATCTCTTCAAAAGACATCGTAACTCCTTTACTTCTTTAGTCCTCGTACCACCAGCACAAACACTGTGCTTTGAAAAAGGGAAAAAGCTGCCAGCACCAACGCCGGAACCGCCACATAAAAGGCCAGAGAGACTCCAATCCCGTAATAAGTGATGAAGGAACGGATGGCAGAATAGAGTGTGAACCCGAAAAAGGGAATCCACAGGGCTGCATTGATGATGTAAGCTCCGATATTCACTGGACATTCCGGATCTGCTTTGTGATTTATCAGGTCCTTAATCCCATTGATCAGAAAAGTCTGTGAGAGGATGGTAAAAGCCACAGCGCCAATGAGAATGAAGACCCGTGCCTCAAAGCCGCCGAGTGTATTCAACACACTGTAGAAAGCGTAGGATCCCCCGATCAGCAGAATGGCCATAATCAGAGGCAGGAGGATCTTTCCCATCATACTGTAGGGAAGTGGTGTAGGGATTCCCACCGGCTGTTCTTCTGCTCCGGTCTGAGTCATATCGTCGTCTGCCAGGTCATGATCCCGGTAGTCGCGTTCCATATCCTGCAAATACGCTCGGGTGTTTTGCTGATCCGATTCAGCGCCATCAATGATTTCATGTATTTCTGCCTCATCCTGTACGCTGTAATCTTTCTCGAAGTTATTGTCGTCTTTGGTCATGATTCATCCTACTGTTTATGTTTTTGACAACTAAAGCAAAGAGGCTCTGAATGTCAAGCTGATTTCCTGCCGGGGTTGCCCGCATTGCTGGCTTCCAGGCCACCTGCCACTCACCCGGACTCCTCTTCCCTGCCACGCAAGAGGGTGGCAAGAGGGTAGTTACCTGCAAGCAAGCCACGAGATAGCGAGGGAAAAAGCCCCCCTGTGAGTTCAAGCTGCCTTCCATCTTGAAACCTCTGACAACTAGAAAACTCGACACAAGAAAATAATCCCGGCTTTGTGGGCCGGGATCATATAAGCTTATTTGGATATGGTTTACACCATTTCTATCGCTTTTTTGGGGCACTTGGCTACGCACTGTTCGCAACCGATGCAGGTATCTTTATCCACAGTGTGTACCTGCTTCAATTCGCCACTGATGGCGGTTACCGGGCATACTTTGGCACAGATGGTGCAGCCAATGCAGGCTTCTGGATTGATCTCGGCTTTCTTGCGGCAGCCGGCCAGGAGATCCTGGATCGCTTTCGTGGGGCATACCGTGGCGCAGAGACCGCAATTGATGCACTTGTCGTAATCGATGCGGGCAAGATTGTCCTTTACAGTGATGGCTTGTACGGGGCATTTCCGGCTGCAGATGCCGCAACCGATGCAAGGATGGGTACTGCCGCAAACGGCTTTGGCATCGGGTCCCTTTTCTTTGGAGGAGCATTTGATATATACATTGCGATTGATCGGGATCAGCATAATCAACTGTCTGGGACAAGCTCTTACGCAAGCGCCACAGGCAGTACACTTTTCATAATCGATCACGCGCATGCCGTTAGCATCCACAGAGATGGCATCGAACATACAGGCAGCCTGGCAATCGTTTAAGCCCAAACAACCCCAGGAGCAGCTATTGGGTCCACCGGCAACGTTTACTGCCGCCTTGCAGGAGCTTACGCCTTCATAGTGGTATTTCCATTTGGTATTATCCTTGCCACCACTGCTGCAATGAATCACCGCCACTTTCTGCTGCATCGCTTCGGCGGAAACGCCCATGATTTTGGCGATGCTGGCTGCCACAGCCGCTCCACCAGGAGCGCATTTGTTCACTGCTTCGCCGCCATTCACGATTTTATCCGCGTAGCCCGCGCAACCGGCCAGGCCGCATGCGCCGCAATTGGCACCAGGTAGGGCAGATATAATAGCTTCCACGCGTGGATCGATCTTTACTTCAAATACCTTGGCAGCAAATGCCAGGATCAAGCCAAAGGCCAAGCCGAGAGCTCCAATCACGATCACCGGGATTCCGATGGCTGAAAAAGTAGATTGCAGGATTACTATCGTCATCATCATTCCTCTCCCTTAAATCTTGAAGCCCATAAAGCCGTAGAAAGCCAGCGCCATAATCCCCGCCAGGATCAGAGCGATGGGCATACCCTTCATGCTGCGGGGTAATTCCACCATTTCCAGACGCATCCGGATGCCTGCCATGGCCAGCAGCACCACGGTGAAGCCGACGCCACTAAAGAAGCCGTTCAAAACGCTATCCAGAAAGTTATATGGAGTCACGCCATCACTGCGCAGGGCTCCCGTATTCAGGATGGCCACGCCCAATACCGCGCAGTTCGTAGTAATCAAGGGCAGATAGACACCCAGAGATTTGTACAGCGCAGGGGCATTCTTTTGGATCACCATCTCTACAAACTGAACCAGCGCGGCAATGGTGAGAATGAAGGCAATGGTCTGCAGGTAAACAATGTCGAAACGCAGGAGCAGGTATTTATTGATCAGGAAGGTAAAGGCACTGGCCATGGTCATCACAAAGATCACCGCCATGCCCATCCCGACCGCGGAATCAAGCTTTTTGGAGACTCCCAGATAGGGACACAAACCCAGGAAACGAGACAGCACAAAGTTCTGGATGAAGATGGCGGTCATCGCCATCACGAAAAGTTCAGCAAGGTAACTCATTTCTTCTCCTTCACCAGATTCAGAATGGCCATCAGGAAGCCCAGCGTGATAAAGGCACCGGGAGCCAGGATTGCCACCAGCATGGGATCATAAGTGGCAGGCATCACCTTAATGTTCAACCAGGTACCCGCCCCCAGGATCTCCCGGATGGTGCCGATCACGGTTAGAGACAGAGTGAAACCCAAGCCCATGCCTATGCCATCGGCGATGCTCATGATCACGTTGTTCTTGTTGGCAAAGGCTTCGGCTCTGCCCAGGATGATGCAGTTTACCACGATCAGGGGAATGAAGAGCCCCAAGCTCTTGTGCAGAGCGGGGACATAAGCCTCCATCACCATGTTTACGATGGTCACAAAAGCCGCGATCACCACCACATACACCGGAATGCGGATTTTGGAGGGAGTGATGTTTTTGATCATGGAGATAAACATGTTTGAGCAGACCAGCACGAAGGTGGCTGCCAGTCCCATACCCAGAGCATTCATTACCGATGAAGAAACAGCAAGCGTGGGGCACATGCCCAACACGATCACAAAGATGGGATTTTCCTTTATGATACCCTTGGTCAGTTCTTTGACAAAATTCATTGTTCACCTCCCAGGTCAGCTTGAATGGCGGCTATCGATGAGGCAATGGAATTGGTAACCGCGCGCGAAGTGATGGTGGCACCGGAAAGGGATTTGACCTTGCCGCCGTCTTTATCCACCTTCAGATCTGCCAGAACCAGACTTTTGAATTGATCCATAAATGATGGCTGCGTACAATTTGCACCCAAGCCAGGGGTTTCGGACTGGCTGATCACCTTGATGGCGAGCACTTTGAAATCTTTGTCCACACCCACCATGGTCTGTACGGTGCTCGAATATCCGGTTTCGGAGGCCACGAAGGTATAGCCCAGTACCTGGCTGCTATCGGATTCGGCAGTGGCCACGTAATAGAGGTCTCCCGCGGCAGTGCTTTCTTCACGGAAATTCGCACCCGGGATTAGCTCTTTACGGGTTTCCACCGCTTCGTTGGCCTTGCGCTCCGCGATCACGGGCTGCGTAAGAGTATTCAGATAGGCCAGAATGCCTGTCGCCACTACGCAAAAGATGAGGAGAATCGATCCAAGCTTCAGATAGTCTTTCATTTTGCCACCTTTCCGAAGGCCTTCGGCATCGTGAGTCTATCGATCAGCGGCGTAAAGACGTTCATCAGTAATATGCTGTAGCTTACGCCTTCGGGATATCCGCCCACCAGACGAATCACGATGGTAAGCAAGCCGCAGCCGATCCCAAAGATAATGCGTCCGTTTTTGGTGATCGGCGTAGTAGTATAATCTGTCGCCATGAAAAAGGCACCCAGCATCAATCCGCCGGCAAAGATATGGAAGAAAGGCAACATCACGGAGGTTCCGCTGCCAGGAATTCCGCCAAAGATGAAACTAAGCACAAAGACCGTGCTGATATAGAAAAGCGGTATCCGCCACTCTATAATATTTTTCCACAATAGGTAAGCTGCGCCCAAAAGCAATGCAAAAGCGGATACTTCGCCAATACAGCCACCGATATTGCCCCAAAAGAGACTCTTCAGGGTCTCCATCTCGGTGAGGCTGCCAAAGATTCTGCCAGCCAGGTCCAGACCTCCAGCTTGCGCGTTTATATCGGAAACAAATGTGCTGTCTCGCAGGGTTTGAGCCACCTTCAAGGGAGTAGCTCCGGTTACCAGTTCATAAGCCTTGGGGGAGAGTTCCTGCAGATTGGTGGCAATGCGGGATAGATTGTTCAGCCCACTCATGGCCGATCCTTTCACCGCTACCCAGCCTGCAGTCATCTGCGTGGGCCAGCTGGCAAGCAGGAACGCACGTCCCAACAGAGCGGGGTTTACCGGATTGTTGCCCAGGCCACCAAAGACCTGTTTGCCTATGCCAATGGCAAAAGCCGCCCCGACTATGGGCAACCAGATCGGTGCGCCGGCATGGATGTTGTATGCCAAAAGCAGTCCGGTGAGGAAGGCCGAGCCATCATGCACAGTGACCGGTACTTTACGCAGTTTCTGGATAATGGCTTCTGTGATGACGGCGGTGATGGCACCCGTCAAAGAGAGGATCAAAGCTCTGAGCCCCCAGTAATATACAGCAAAGATCAGAGCGGGAATCAGGGCAATCACCACATTCCACATCACGTTTTTGACCGTGCTCTTATCGTGGAAATGCGGAGCGGGAGATACAATATATTTATCGTTCATACTATTTCTTCCTCTGAGCTTCGGCATAGCGGATTTTCCCGGTATCGATGTATTGCACCAGACGGATTTGAGCAGGGCACACATAAGCGCAGGATCCGCACTTGATACAGTCGTTCAAGCCTGCTTGTACGGCCAGATCCAGATCCTTGTATTTTACCGCGTTGGCAATGATGGAAGGCACCAGATTCATCGGACATACATCCACGCAACGGGCACATCTGAGACAGGTATGCTCCGCCAGAGACCTGGCATCCTTTTCTCCCAAGAGCACCAGACCGCTGCTGCCTTTGGTCATCGCGGCATCCAACGATGGAAGAGCGAAACCCATCATGGGGCCACCGGAGATGGCTTTGCCCACGGTTTCTTTGGTTCCACCGCAGAAATCCAACAATTCGCTGTACAAGGTTCCGATGGGCGCCAGCAGGTTCATCGGTTTGGCCACGGGAGAGCCGGTAACGCTGATTACCCGGTCGATCAGGGGCTTTTGATAACGGATGGCTTCGTAAATGGCGAGTGCGGTACCTACGTTTTGCACCACCACGCCCACTGCCATCGGCAATCCACCCGCGGGGACCTTACGTTTGGTGGCAGCGTAGATCAATTGTTTTTCCGCGCCCTGGGGATACTGCATTCTCAGACCCACAACTTCCAGATTGCTTTCTTTGGCCAACAGTTGTTCCATCTTCATAATGGCGTCCGGCTTGTTGGCTTCGATGCCGATCATCCCTTTTTTGGCGTTTACCATCTTCATGATCAGCTTCAGCCCGGCAATGATATCCTCCGCGCGCTCCAGCATCAGACGATAATCGCTGGTGAGAAAGGGTTCGCATTCCACGCCGTTCAGGATCACCGTGTCGATGGGTTTATCCTCGGGGGGAGAAAGCTTTACGATACTGGGGAAACCAGCGCCGCCCATACCGCAGATGCCGGCATCGCCAACGCGCCGTTTTAGCTCCGCAACCTCCAGCTCCATATAGCCGGGATCGTCGATCAGTTCCAGAGCGTTTTCAGAGCCGTCCTGAGTGATCTCGATCCCCATTGCCATAGTGCCGGTGGGATGCAGAAACTTGCCGATTCTGCTTACTTTGCCGCTGATTGATGCGTGCTGAGGGATGGAAACAAATCCGGAAGCTTCAGCTATCTTCTGGCCCTTCTGGACCACGTCACCCACTTCCACTATTGGTGTGGAGGGAGCACCGATGTGCTGAGATAGATGAATGATCACCCGCTGTGGGGTAGGGAAAATTGTGATGGGTGCTGCTGCTGAATAATGCTTCTCGTCATGAGGGTGTATACCCCCAGGAAAGGTCTTTAATCGCATTAACTCTCCCCCGGGCTCTGGGTT
>JAEWNJ010000066.1 GCA_023392795.1 Candidatus Cloacimonadota bacterium | reverse complement strand
TCAGAGTTTGCCACATAGGGCGGGATTCTTCCCCTCCCTCAAATCCAGCAGCCTGCTTTTGCCGTTCATCCTCTTCCTTGCGGAATAGGATATGCATGATCAATCCGATGATCACACTGAAGAGTATTGCCCCCAAGGCTCTGGCAATTCCAATCTGTAAACCCAGAATGCGGGCAGTCATTACGATGGCCAGAACGTTGATGGCAGGTCCGGAATAGAGGAAAGCGATGGCGGGACCAAGACCAGCGCCGCGTTTATAGATCCCACTGAATAGCGGCAATATCGTACAAGAGCAAACCGCCAGGATAGCTCCTGAGACCGACGCCACCAGATATGCCACGGTCTTCTTTGCCGCTGGCCCCAGGTATTTGATCACACTGGCCTTGCTGATGAAGATGCTTACCGCGCCTGCAATGAACAAAGCGGGTATCAGGCATAATAAAACGTGCAATCGCGCATATTCCTGCAGCATGTAAAAAGCTTCCAGGATACCCCCCTGAAAACGCGAGGAGGTAAAGGGGATAAAGTATGCAGCCAGGAACACAGCCAGCATGATTCCCAGGATCTTTAGTTCTTTCAGATTTGCTTTCATTTCCGCTTCCCGCTATCGGTGATATTCATCACGCAAGTGTACATGTCCAGCACGCAGGGGCAGAGCAAGCGGTAGATCATTTGATTGTTATTCCTGGTAGCTCCGATGATGCCCGCTTGTTTCAGGATGGCCAGATGCCGTGATACGGTGGATATATTGGACCCCACCATATCCGTCAGTTCACTCACGTTTCGCTCTCTTTTATGCAATTCATCCACGATGAACAGCCGGGTGGGATGAGCCAGCGCTTTCATCATGTGAGCCAAATAAGTGTATCTTGCGCTTTGAGGCATTGATTACTCCTGTTCGGTTTGGTATTTGGTCATTGTGCCAAATAGCCACAATCCGTCAAGAACAATCTGTGTCCTTTAATGGACCACGCTTCATCAATGTCCAAAGCAGGCATTCCCTTAAAATAACGGGGAATGCCTGCTTCTTCATAAATAATCTACCTTGCTGCGACGGGCTGAAGACTTGCGTAGGAGGCGTAGCCGACTTCAGCATGGCTCCAGCCCGTGGCGCGTTGCCTCAAATGCTATGGGCTTTTCCAGGATTTCCTTGATCCGATCCATTGGTTCAGATAGATATAGCTTTCCGCCTGATATAGGCATTTCTGACACTTTCCCTTTTATACTCCACGTGTAAAGTGACGAAGAAGTGAGGCCGGGATGTCAAACCGTGACACCCCTTTGACAATTCCCAGGATGAACCCCCAAAAATGGGAATAATGTTCCTGCAGTGTCGCCCTCCGGGCTTCTTGAGACTTTATGGGCGTCTTCAATACCTGCATAAGTTTGATAGTTCAGTATAAACGAAGGCCTAGCATCGAAGCAAGATGTGATCAATGGCAATTGAAGTTAAGACTCGATTCATCATGGGGGAATGCCAGTACTAGAAAATGCTTGACTGGATCCTCGAGCCTAAACGAATGGCTGATATTTGAATAAAGCATTACTATCATTTTACAGGGGAAGAGCCATGAACAAAGTTCAAACCGCATTTTTACAGGCCATGCAGACCCATGAAGACAAAGAAAAGGCCATCGGAAGCCAGCGCTTCTTTCGTACCGGTCCCGGTGAGTATGGCGAGGGAGACATATTTTGGGGTCTAAGCGTTCCCATCCAGCGCAGCATCTCCAAGGAGTATTATACCAAACTATCTCTGGCTGATCTGGGCTCTCTGATCAAGCATGAAGTCCATGAAGTTCGCCTTACCACGGTTATGATGTTGGTACTGAAGTATCAGCACGCCGAAACCGATGAAGCCAAAGTGGAAGTAGTGGATCTCTTCCTGGACTCTATGGCATACATCAACAACTGGGATCTGGTGGATAGCAGTGCCCATCTTATTTTGGGCGATTGGCTATTGGAAAAAGACTGGAGCATTTTAAAAGAACTGGCAGCCACTGACCATCTCTGGACCCAGCGCATTGCCATGATTGCCACCTTGGCTTTTATCCGCAAAGGCGTGTATCAACCATCACTGGAGATTGCCGATATCCTGATGGACCATAAGCATGACCTCATCCACAAGGCTGTGGGCTGGATGTTGCGCGAAGTGGGCAACAGTGATTACCAGACCGAATACGGTTTTCTGCTACCTCGTTATAAAACCATGCCACGTACCATGTTGCGCTATGCCATCGAGAAGTTCGATGAACCCGTGCGTCAGGCCTTCCTGAAAGGCACCCTTTAGTACAGACTGGTCGATGAAGAGCGACTTCACCCGGGACATTTTCCCGGATATATTTCGCATTCATTTCGGCTCGTAGAATAAATATCAAAGAAAAGGCTCAGTATTTGCATAAAAAGTCCCCATCAGGGGAGGATAGAAATGAAACGTATCCTGATTATTATTCTTTTAGTGCTTCCATTGGCCATTTTCGCAGCCTATCTGGAAGATATTCCCTCGCAGGTGAACCAGCCCGATGGCAGCCTGCTGAATCTGTTTGCCAGCGGCGACGAATATGCGAACTATCTGCACGACGCGCAAGGCTACACCATCATCCAAAGCCCTACTGACGGTTACTATTACTACGCCATGCTCAGCGGCGGCGAACCTGTCCCCTCCGCCCATCGGGTTGGATCGATCGATCCTGCCAGCTTGGGAGTTTCGAAACGGATAAACATCTCCAAAGCCGCTTACGACGCCAAAAGAGCCTTTATGCAGGCTCATCAGAAGCGTAACCACCGAGCGCCCAATATCGGCACAGTGAATAACCTGAATGTCTTTATCCGCTTTGCCGATCAAACTGAATTTGAGCTTCCCCGCTCATTTTACGATGCCCGCTTCAATGCCGAAGGCGACAACACCAACAGCCTGAAGACATATTTTCACAAAGTTAGCTATGATCAGCTAAACTACGATACACATCATTTCCCCATTTGCGAACCCGAGATCAATCTCTCCTACCAGGACAGCCATCCCCGCAGCTACTTCATGCCCTTCAACGCTCTGACCAATCCTGATGGCTATTCAAACAGCGATGAACGAGCCATGCGCGAACAAACCATGCTGGCCGCTGCGATTAGTAGCATTGCGCCACAGGTTCCCAGTTCTCTGAATATTGACGCGGACAACGACAACAACGTTGATAATGTCTGTTTCATCATCCGTGGACCTCACACTGCCTGGGCTGATCTTTTGTGGGCGCATCGTTGGGTTATGTTTTATGCCGATGCCTCCATCAATGGCAAACAGGTGTGGGATTTTACGTTCCAGCCGGAAGACCAGAATAGCGTGGAGACACTGTGCCACGAAATGTTCCACAGCGTCGGCGCTCCTGACCTGTATCACTATACCTTCAATGGAGTTACACCCGCCGGTTGTTGGGACATCATGGAAAGCGGCGGTGGACACATGGGCATGTATATGAAGTACAAGTATGGCGGTTGGCTGAACAGTTTGCCGCTTGCCACACCAGGTAATACTTACACACTAAATCCTGTTACCAGTCCGTATAATAACGTTTACAAGGTCGCCATCCCCGGCAACAACAACCAATATTTGGTGCTGGAATACCGCAAACGCGGCAGCGATATTTATGAAGCAGAGCTTCCCGGCTCGGGGCTATTGATCTACCGGATTCATACTTACCTTGATGGGAATTCTGAGGGTCCTCCGGACGAAGTGTACATCTACCGTCCCAATGGCAACAACACCGTAAATGGTCAGATCTTCGATGCCGCCTTCAGCGCGGACGTTTGTCATACAGAATTCAATGCCCACACCAATCCCCACTCCTTTCTCAGCAACGGCAATCCCTTTGAGATAAACATCAATAGCATTGGCTACGCCGGCAATACGATCACCTTTACCCTATCCCCCACCACTGATCCCCTGCCTCCCGTGATCAGCTCCATCAGCCCTGCCAGCGGTTCGTTTTTAGCCAATTCCATCATCGAAGTGTCGGCTCAGGTCAGCGCTCCCAATAGCACGCTGAACCAGGTGGAAGTCCTGCTTAATGGCATTCCGGTCTCCACACTAACGGCTGAGCCTTATACTGCAGTAATCGATGCTTCAGGACTCCCCTTGGGCTCACAGGTGCTCTCTGTGGTGGCCCATGCGGCAAATGGCTTGCAGACTACCCGGGATATTCTGATCACCCTGATTGATCCCGAAGAGGAGAACTGGTTTAGCTGGCAAACGGCTGATCCAGTGTGGAGCGAATTTGGCCGGGGAGCAGTACCGATCACGGTTGCCGTGGATTTTGATCTGGGGCTGCAGGAATACCTGCTCAAAGCCATCCGCTTCAACGCTGTTCCCGATCCTTGGGGTCAGCCAACGCTGCCGGGAAGATTCAGTGCCCGCATCAATCGTATGGCTGATGGCTCGCTTACCGGGCAAACCCTGATCGACCTGGGAGATATTTTCAACCTGGCTTATGAACAGGATTTCACTTACGAGGTTGCCGACAGCACCAGAATTTCCGGGCAGATTGCCTTTATCCTGGATTGCTACCAGTATCAAAACATCCTCTTCGATGAAAACTCCATTTGCGGCCATACCTGGTTAACCGAACCCGACCGTCCCTGGACTGACGCCCTGGCCAGGGGCATGCTGGGAGCCGCATCCATGAGCCTGTTACTGCAGGACCCTACGGTTGGCAATTCAGACGAGCTCTTGGTGCCCGCCAGCCTTCAGCTCTCCTGCTACCCCAATCCTGCCAGAAGCATGGCAAAGCTGGCATTTTCGCTGAAGAATCCCGCCCCTGTAAAGCTTAGCATATACAATTTGAAAGGCCAAAAGGTGAAAACCCTGAGTGCGGAAGAGAAACAGGCGGGATTCCACGAATTGAGCTGGGACGGCAATGATGACTATGGCAGGCCAGTATCCAACGGCTGCTATATCGTACGGCTACAAAGCGGGAAACAAAGCGTGAACCGCAAGCTGGTTTATCTGAAATAGTCCCATACAATCGCTTGGTGAGAAGCCTGAAAAGGGAAAGGCAGGTCACTCACCGAGGATTTGGAGTGCAGCATCCAGTTCGGGATCACGTCCCAGAATGTAATCCTCCAGAGTGGGGCTTACCAATACATCGGGGATGATGCCGACACCATGAAACCTGCTTTTATCGGGATTGGTTACCAGCAAACCGGTCCAGTGAACCGTTAGCCCTCCCGGTAAGGGAGTTTTGATCACATTGCCATTGGCTGCCGCAGTAGGATTCCCCACGATCGTGGCCAGCTTATTATGTTGCAATTCTGCCAGATAAGCCTCGCAATAGCTCTGAGAAAAGCGGCTGGTGAGGGCTACAACTTTGGCTGAGATGTGCGATTCTGCCGGCTCAAGCGCCCACAAAAGGTCATTTTCGTTGGTTCGCGGCAATTCTTCATGAGGACGCAGATAACGCTTGATCAAAGAGTTGGAAAGCGAATCCGGTTCGCTGAGCAGGTGTCTTAACAGCGTGGTGCCGATGCGGGGGTAGTATCTAAGATCCAGGATAATCCCTTTTGCCTCCAGCAATTCAGGCATCAATTCCTGCAGCTCGGATTCATCAATCAGATTGGCGTTTACATAGATGATATCGTCAGGGAAGCGGACTGTTTTGGCATCCGGAGCCACCAATTGCCACCCTTCATATTCCTGTAATGTGGCTGTCAGCGTGATTTCCTGCCCCTCCGGGGTCCTGATTTCGAAAGTGGCGATTGTGTCGTGATACGTTTTGAAATAGCGGTTAAACAGCCAAATATCAGTGCTTTCCGGGTTGGAGTACCCAAAATAGGGTCTGATCTCTTCCATTTGCACAGACAAATCTTTGTCATTCATCGTCCTGATTTCAGAGCCGGTCGGCAGATCCAGGGAATTGTCCCACACCTTGGTAACTATCCATTTGCCCTGCAGAGGACGAACATTGAACCCAGGCATTTTTGAGCTGTTGGCGGGATCGCTGAGAAAGGCATGGCCATCGTGAGTCTGAGACATCAAAAGCTGCAGCACTCTCTTGTACTGCTCCATATCCTTGCACTCCAACAAGCGGGCAAGAGTTATCTCCAGTTCTTTGTCCCAATCGCAGAGATCGTACTGGAAGTAAGGATAAAAGAAGCTCAGTTCATTCCAATAGCGAATCATCCCCGCCATCCAGTTGGCTGGATTGCTCCTGTCATCAAGATCAATCCTGGCGTAGCTTTTCTGGAGCTTGCGCAGTTTCCTGGGATCGGATTTGGGATATGTACCCCCGGCGTCACAAGGCAACACCAAGGGAAAACATGCGGATAAACCGGGAATTAACTCCACATCCACGGTTTCTCCCCAAGCGGGTTCTTCCTCGAACATCTTATCTACTATTCCGTACGTGTATGGCAGATCATTCTTCGATTGACGCATTGCCAGCACCTTGTTTTTCTTACTCTCCCGTTCCACATAGACATCTGAGTTTTGGATAATGTATTTATCTGCCGCAGTGATATTTACATTTATACCATCGGGTAAGAGCTGAGGAGTCCCCTTGTCAAAATCGGCTGCATAAAGCATGCTTGGCCCATCACTATTGAGCCTTTCCACTCGCAGATCATCCAGATAGAGAGTGTCAAAATTCATCGCCACGATCCAGACCCCGTACTCTGCCCCCTCCTCCAGCTTCAATGTGTGCCTCATCGAAACCCACTGATCGGCACTGAGTGTGTCTTCCACGCTGGACGCACCACACCCGATGTAGATCGTGGAGATCAGGGTATCCTTAGCGGCTTTGCGGATTTTTAGGGATATCTCCAGTGAATCGCCGATGCTAAGCTTTTCTCCCAATTGCAGTTGCAATTGAGCCCATGATTCTGGAACATTCTGGTTTTTCGCGATCTTATGCGGACGGTTGGCACGAATCGAGCGATAAACACTGGGTTCCATAGTATTGTTCAGTCCCTCGTACTGCCAGTAAGCTTTCTTCATCCCCGTAGTCCGGTATTGCGGCATCTCGGGACGATCCTCGTCGTACAGCTTCAAATCAGGTACAATCGGCAAAAAGAGAGCTTCCAGGGTGCGTCTTAACTGCTTCATGTTCTTCGCTTTCTGAGCCTTCTCTGAACCAATTGCGGCGAAGCGGTCCCAATCCATCTCCTGCGCTTCATCGGAAGGGTAAAAGTGTTTTACATAGCCGTAGAGTTTGGTAAACGCAGTAAGATTATTCACTTGCGTCTTTGTAGCCGGAGCAGCAGTCAGCACTGCAGTTATCATCAGAAAGAAGCATAAAACCATCAGCATATTTTTCATGAAACCAGGTTCCTTATTTGTGAATTTTGTAACACAGGTGTCAATCTTATGAACTATTGGCTTGGCGTCAAGTATCTTTTACTATGTTTCCCCCCTCTTGCTGTCTTCAGGGTCATACGCCTCCGATACACCGGTCGTACACCTCTCGTACAATCGTATGACCGGTGTATGAGAGGCTCATCATATGCGAAGCAGCAACAAGATGGGAGGAAGGGGGCTCCCTCTGAGTTATGAACGTATGGGCGCTCGCAGTCAAGCATCTAGGATCTTGCGACAAGATGTCGCATCTACACTGGGGTGGCAAGCTCCGTTTGCCACAAAGGCTGCAGGCCTTTTCTTCTAGCGACTCCATCTTCAACCTTGGGATTTCAGCTATTGGGAAATTCGATCACAATTGAGCCATTGTTGAATTCACCGGATACTCCGTAGAGTAACACCAATGCTGGTAAGCACATGATCATGATCATGATGTACTTCAGGATAGGCTCTTTCTTCAGTGTATTGCTATGAATTTTATTGGTTTGATATCCTTATGATTGCGTGGTTTCGCCAAATACACTCCGGCGCTTAGTGCTGCGCCCTTTTGATTACGCAAGTCCCACTCTGCAGTTCCCTCTGAATCCAGGGTGACGGTATCCACTCTTTGGCCCTTTACGTTATAGATATCCAGTTCAAGCGCTTGTTTGAGCGAAGCCTTGAAGGTGATTACACCTTTCATTTTAGCCGGATTGGGGTAGGCGGAAAGGGTATGCACGGGTGGAACTTGGGTCTGATCAGCATTGGAAACCGAGTAGTCAATATCAAACTGATAAATCCTTCCGTCGCTTACCATGAGCAGCTTATCCTCATAGGAGAAGGTAGTAACGGGCAAATCGACATTCACTGTGGGAGCAGGAAAGGTAAATGTATGTGAAGTGGGAAAATCCAGGGTACACAAAGCACTTACTAATATGTTGTTTTCATATCGGGCCGAGATTGCAACTAATTCGTCATTAATGTTATCGATGTGAGGACTAATCGGGCCGAAGGAAGTATCGTGGGTAAATACCGGATTATCCTCCAGGGGGCTGTAGTTCATATATAGGAAGTAACCATCATAGGAACCATAGTCATGATATGACCTAAGAATTCTATCATCGCCAAACCTGACCAATCTGGATAAATGCTCGTCAACTGATACAGGCTGTCCGACAATAAAAACATGCAGTGAGTCAGGAGTGGGGAAATGACACTCTAATACTGCACTATCATATACTATACCGTGCGTTGGAATATAAAACCTATCGTGAACGAAATCGAAATCCGGACCATACGACGGCCCGGTCACACTCCAACTAAACCATGGATCTGTCATTGTCTGCGTAAACTGATGATTCCCCTGAGAGTCAAAAATGAACCAAGTATCAAAGGTATCTTCATAGCATGTATCCTTTACATATATGAAATGACCGGTGGGCATGGCATATACCCTCTTTTCCTGCATTGGATTAGATTGATAATCCTCTCCATCCAGAAGTGTTTGACTGGTGCCGCTCGTAAAGTCGTAAAACTCAAGCCTATCTTCCAAGGCAATAACTAAGTGATTCTCAGACACAATATCGATACGATCTCGGCCATGAAAGTAAGAGCTAAACTGCATGTTGTCAATAATCCTGAACTCAAGATCCTGGGCGTCCAAACGGATTACTACCAATCCTTGAAGATTGTCTTGGGGGTATTGATAGATAACATAAAACTTCCCAAAACGTTGCGTATAGATTTCCTTCACAGCCGTGCCCTCAAAACCCGTAATGCTACCAATCTGTACTACTTCAGTCAGAGTCTCGCTTTGCTGGAGATATTGAAATCCCGTTATCTGTATGCTTCCATTACCGATGGTCATCTTATAGAATTGCAGATCGCCGCTGGGGAGTTGGATTACGTCGTCATATTCACGTGGGAAGGGGATGTTAATCCCCAGGGAATTAGCCAGGCTAATCTCAATTTGTGGCTGTTGAGCGCATAAACCTGAGATAACTATCCAAAGGATAACTGTCAATACACCGGACATCACGTCCTTTACTCTCATCTGAGCCTCCTTCCAGTGATACCACTGCTGGGGATTAGTAATTACACTATAGCTACTGTGTATTTAATCTTCCAAAATGCAAACACCTATTCGCATTTTTTGCATCCCCATATCTATGTCAAGAACTTATTGGATTTATTTTGTCGCATCCTTATGCATCCTTGTTTGTGAGAATTCAGGGGTGTAAACCATCAAGCAGCATCGGGAAGTGCGGGTTCCATCTCCAGATTTTCGTTGACAGAAAAGCCGGCATAGAAAAAGCTGTCAAAACAGTGTGCGCCCTTGGCTCAATTGGATAGAGCATCTGACTACGGATCAGAAGGTTAGGGGTTCGAATCCCTTAGGGCGTGCCACTTTTTTTCTTGCCAGCATCTGCTGGCTTTTTTTATTGGTGCTATTATGGATAGAAACGACAATAAAGCCGGCAGCAAGATCATCCTGCTTTTCAGGATGATGTTACGCTATTGGCCTTATATGGTGGCCGGCCTGGTGGCGATGGGCCTCTTTGCCCTCTTTAGCGGATTCAGCATTACGCTGATGGTGCCGCTCTTTGACTATGTATTCAATCCCAATAAACCGGAGATTCAATATCATAACAGCAGCGAGATCATCGATGCTATCCAGCAACGCCTGGCCACTTTCACCGGGGAACACGGCTCACTGCTGCGAGTTAACTCACTTGCAGATCTGACGCCGCTATGGGACAGCCTCAAAGAGCTGATGCTGGTAAGCGATTCCCTGTCTTTACTCTATCTGCTCTGCATGGTCATCGTGGTTTTGATGCTGCTAAAGAACATCTGTTACTTTGCCAACCGATCCTTCTTTGTGATGCTGCGGGGCAAGACCATCCGGGATCTGAGAAACTACATGTTTCGCCGTTACCTGAATCAATCTCTGGAGTTCTACGGCAAAAACCAGGTTGGCGACGCCATTGTGCGCATGGTGAATGACGTGGAGATCGTATCCAATCAGTTTATCTTCGCTTTGTTCAATAGCATCCGGGATTTTTCCACCGTCATTGTATATATGTATATCGCGCTATTCCTGAATGCGCGCCTGTTTGCCTATAGCATCCTTGTGGTGCCGATCCTCACTTTCTCACTGGGTTTTTTGGGCAAAAAGATCAAGAAATACTCCCGCCGCATCCAAAATCAGATCTCTGCCATGTTCAGTGTGGTGGAGGAAGTGCTGAATTCCATCAAGATTGTAAAGGCCTTCCGCCGCGAGGATGATGAGTTTAAAGATTTTCAAAAGAT
The DNA here is from genome assembly GCA_023392795.1 of Candidatus Cloacimonadota bacterium. GTDB lineage: Bacteria > Cloacimonadota > Cloacimonadia > Cloacimonadales > Cloacimonadaceae > UBA5456. The sequence goes on along the minus strand of JAEWNJ010000066.1, from coordinate 9,972 downwards.
CAACCACAAGCACCTCAAACAGTGGCAACGCTCCCAGATATACGCGGCGATGAACGTTCCGCTCTCGGAATTGAATACTACGATCACGGGAGTAGTGGTGGTGATCATCGGTGGAGGCATGATCCTGAACCCAGCGGCAGGATTCTCACTGGGGGATTTTACCGCTTTCCTCTTTGCCGTCTTTTCCATGCTGCATCCGCTCAAATCCATCACTCAGCTCTATACCGAAGTAAAGAAAGCGGGGGTCTCCCTGGACCGTATTGCCTTGGTGCTGAATCAGGTTTCCAGCATTCAGGATGCCCCGGATGCCGAGCCCAAGCCTGATTTTGAACGGGAGATAGTCTTCGACAAAGTGGCTTTCTACTACAAGCCGGGCAAATACGTGCTGCAGGACTTCTCGCTCACCATCCGCAAGGGGCAGAAGATCGCCTTTGTGGGCGCCAGCGGAGGGGGCAAGACCACCGTTACAAACCTGATCAACCGCATGTACGATGTAAAGGAAGGCCACATTCTGATTGATGGCATCGACATCCGCAAGATCAAGCTGGATGACCTGCGCAGCCTCTTTGGCGTGGTTACTCAGGATTCCGTGCTGTTTACCAAGACTGTGCGGGACAACATCGCTTACGGCAGCCGCAAGAACGTGACTGATGAGGAGATACAGACCGCGGCCCGGATCGCCCACGCGGATGAGTATATCCAAAACCTGCCCGATAAGTACGATCAAATGCTGGATATCAAGGGCTTGAACCTTTCCGGCGGGCAGCGGCAACGGCTCTGCATCGCCCGCGCTATTGTGGGCAATCCCCCCATCTTGATCTTTGATGAAGCAACCTCAGCCCTGGATACCGAAAGCGAGCGTAAAGTGCAGGACGCCATCGATGAAGCTACCAAAAACCGTACCGTTCTACTGGTGGCCCACAGGCTTTCCACCATCCTCAAGGCGGACAAGATAGTAGTACTGGAAGCTGGAAGAATAGTAGGAGTTGGCGCTCATGAAGAGCTGCTTAAGACCAATGAACGATATCAAACCCTTTATAAGCTGCAGTTTAACCAATAGGAGATTCTTTTGCCATGAAGATTAGCGGATTCTCATTCGTCAGAAACGGAGAAAAGCTGTATTACCCCACAGCGGAAGCCATCAAATCCATCCTGCCCATCTGCGATGAATTCGTGATTGCGATCGGGAAAGGAGATGAGGACGATCACTCGCGCGAATTGGTGGCTGCCATCAATGACCCCAAGATCAGGATTATCGATACCGTCTGGGAAGAGAAGTACTGCCATCGCGGGATGATCAACAGCTATCAGACCGATATCGCCATGAAAGCCTGCAGGGGGGATTGGCTCTTTTACGTGCAAGCCGACGAAGTGGTGCACGAAAAGTACCTGCCGGCGATCAAAGCCCGTTGTGAAGAGCTATTGAAGGACACCGAAGTGGAAGGCTTTCTCTTTAACTACAAGCATTTTTGGGGTGATTATGATCACTATCATGGTGGGCATGGCTGGTATCCCTGGGAGATCCGCATCGTGCGCAATCTGCCCCAGATCCATTCCTATCAGAGTGCGCAATCCTTCCGCTATTTTGATCATTACGACAATCCCCGGCAAGAAACCGGCACCCGCAAACTGAGGGTTGCCAAAGTGGACGCCTATATCTATCATTACGGTTGGGTGCGTCCCCCTCAGCTAATGCGCAATAAGAATAAAGCGCTGGATAGCGTGCATTGGGGTAAGGCTAAAGCAGAGAAGCATTATGGAGCTGTGCCGGATTACTTTGATTATGGCCCTTTGAACCGCTTAAAGAGGTTTACGGATACCCATCCTGCCGTTATGCAGGAGCGTATCGCCCGTTTTGATTGGGCAGATAAGCTGCAATACTCGGGCAAACCCAATCCCGGACGCAAAGCGCACAAGCATGAGAAACTGGGGATTCGGCTACTATCACTTTTGGAAAAGCTCACCGGACCCATCGGTACTTTCAAAAACTACGTCCTGATCAAACGCTGATATGGCTATGCTTTCTGCCGTCCTGATCACCAAAAACGAGAGCGCCAACATCGCGGCTTGCCTTGCTACGCTCAGTTGCGCGGATGAAATCATCGTACTGGATACCGGAAGCTCGGATGATACATGTCTGAAGGCAGAACAGGCAGGAGCAGAGGTTTACAAGCAGGGTAAATGGGAAGGCTTTGGCAAGGCAAAGCAGCAAGCTGTGGCGCTGGCAAAGCATGATTGGATTCTTTCCATTGATGCCGATGAACGCCTGAGTGATGAGCTGCAAGCGGAGCTGATCTCACTGAAAAAGAAAGATTTCCAAGGCAAAGCCTGGCATATCAAACGCCTCAGCTACTATCTGGGTAAGACGATCCGCTATTGTGGCTGGCAAAGTGACGCCCCTTTGAGGTTGTTCAACCGTCAGTATGGCACCTTTAACGACAAGGCCGTGCATGAAGGCATCAAAACCAATCAGGATAAAGCCACCTGTAAAAATGTGATGCATCATCTCACCTACCCAAACCTGGACAGCCATTTCCACAAAATTCGCTTTTATGCGGACCTGGCAGGCACGAAGCAGGAATCCTCCTTAGTGGCAGGACTGCGCGCAGCACATAAATTCCTCAAGATGTACATCTTCAAGCTTGGCTTTCTGGATGGATGGCACGGCTTTCTGCTCTGTAAAAACTCTGCTTGGGGCATCTGGTATAAATATCGCCGATGAATGAAATCAGAGTATTGCACGTAGATACGGAACACGGTTGGCGCGGAGGTCAACAACAGGCATACTATCTGCATCAAGGCCTATGTAATCTTGGGGTTACCAGCGGTTTTGTCTGCCGTAAGTCTTCGGAAATGGAAAGCCGGTTGAAGCGGGATGGTTTACCCGTGAAAGCCATACCATTTTTGGGAGAAGGGGATCTGATCGCCGCGTATCGTTTGGCAGCTTATGCCCGCAGGAACGCCTACAACATTCTGCATCTGCATAGTTCTCACGCTCTGGGCTGGGGCATCCTGGCCAGGCTGTTTGCTCCCAAACTGAAGCTGGTAGCTGCGCGCCGAGTGGATTTTGCCGTTTCCGACAATATCCTGTCACGCTTCAAATACATGGGCAAAGCCACAAACGCCGTGGTAGCGATCTCAGAAAACATCCGTAATGTATTGCTGAACGATGGTTTGGCACCACAAAAGATACATCTGATCCACAGCGGAGTGGATATCCAGCGCTTCCGGGATGACACAGTAGCTCCTGACTTCAGAGAGCATTGGAAGATTCCCTCCGACAGCGTATTGATCGGCACCATTGCCGCTTTCGTGTATCATAAGGACCATCCCAATTTCGTTCATGCCGCAGCCATTGCCCTGAACAGTAATCCTAAGCTGCACTTTATCGCAGTGGGTTCCGGAGTAAGATTGACCGCCATGCAGGAATTGGCACGGGAGCTCGGTATCGCGGACAAGCTCTGCTTCACGGGTATGCAAAAGCAGGTAGGTTCTTTCTTGAAAGCATTGGATATCTTTGTTTTGGCATCAAAGAAAGAAGGTTTGGGAACCTCGGTGCTGGATGCCATGAGCGTTGGATTGCCTGTAATTGGCACTCGTGCCGGAGGCATTCCGGAGATGATCGAAGATGGAATCTCCGGGCTCCTGGTGGAGAAGCGCAATCCGGAGGCTTTGGCGAAGGCAATGCTGCTGCTGGCAGATGATCCTGATTTGAGGAAAAGGCTGGGTGAGGGCGCACTGAGCCGCGTTCAGCACTTTAGCAAGGAGCAGATGACCCGGAAAAATCTGGAGTTATACAAGAAGCTGATATGAAGCACATTCTGATCGTCCAGACCGCCTTCATCGGAGATGTGATCCTGATCACTCCCTTGATCCGCGCGGTGAAGGAGCTGTATCCCGAAGCTGCAATAGACGCCCTCGTTGTTCCCGCAGCGGCTATGCTCTTGCACAACAACCCGCATCTGAATGATGTACTCAGCTATCCCAAGCGACAATCCCCTCTAAGAGCAATGCTCACTATGATCCGAGATCTAAGAGCAAGGCAATATGATATGACGATTTCACCGCATAGTTCGGGACGCACTCATCTGTTGCTGTATCTGGCAGGCATCCCGATCCGGGTGGGCTTTGACCGCGGCACATTGCCTTATTTGCTCACACTGAAGACACCTCATCCCAAAGGAATCCACAAGATAGCGAAGAACCTCAGTTTACTCAAGCTGCTTTCGCCCAAAGACTTCGACATGCAGAGCGAGCTATTCCCTTCAGATAAGGACAAAGCAGCAGTAGCAGAAATGTTGCAGCCTTTTGAGGGGAAGCGACTACTGGCGATAGCTCCGGGATCGGTTTGGGCTACCAAATGCTGGCCGCTTCAGTACTATATCGAGCTGGCCAAAGGGCTAATTCGGAGGGACTATGCAATACTATTGATCGGCGGGAAAGAGGATAAGGCCAAGTGCGATGCCATCGAAGATCATTTGGGCTCCCAGCAGCTGTTAAATCTGGCGGGTAGAACCAATCTGCTGGAGAGCGCCGTGGCCATTTCCCGCTGCGCTGCCATGATCTGCAACGATAGTGGCGCATTACACCTCGCCAACGCCATGCAGGTGAAGGTCTTTGCCTTTTTTGGCCCCACAGTTCAGCGCATCGGCTATTACCCCTATCGCGAGGGAGACCGGGTGTTTGAAATAGAATTGGATTGCCGTCCTTGCAGCAGCCATGGCCCCCAGAAGTGCCCTTACAAGCATCACAACTGCATGCGCCTGATCCAGCCGGAATCGGTGCTGCACAGCATCTTAGACCACCTGGGAGAAGCATGAAAGATATCTACATTATTACCGGTTACGATGCCTTCATCGGCCAGAGCCGTAAACCCTGGGTCTCGCTGAATACAGCGCTCTTTGTCTCCGAACTGGAGAAACTGGGGTATCGTGTACTGCAACATGAATTTCATGAAGTGGTAAACAAACTGATTGCCCCCCGCAATAGCATTATCTTCTATAGCTTTAGCCATCGGGAAAACCTGCGCCATTACATCCGCGATTGCCTGATGTATCTACAAGCTGCGGGAAACACTCTGATCCCCTCCTTCCAGCTATTTTGTTGCCACGAAAACAAAGGCTGGCAGGAGCTGCTGAAGGATCAACTGGGCATACATAGCCTGGATTGCCAGTACTTTAGCTCCAAACGCGAGCTGCAGCATTATGAACTGAAGTTCCCCCTGGTGTTCAAAACCCTCACCGGATCAAACAGTACGGGAGTGGCTCTGGTAAACAGCCGAGAGGATATCCTCAGGGAACTGAAGAAGCATGAGCCCAAGACCAGTCTGGGGCAGAGGATCGATTTCTGGAGGCGGAAGCACCTGCGCAAAAACAAGCATTTCCCCGGTTACCCAGATTATGATCTGAAGGCGGATGCTCGCTGGTATCAGGACTACATGAGCCCCGAAGTACCCTTTGTGTTACAGGATTTCATCCCGGGTTTGACCTATGACTACCGGGTGATCGTATTGGGTCAAAGGTATTTCATCAGTAAACGTCACACAAAGGAGGGAGATTTCCGGGCCAGCGGGGCCAAGCTCTTTGATTTCCAGCTGGATAATCCCCAGCCCATGCTGGATAAAGCTGAGGCATTGTACGCTGCCTTTGGTACTCCCTTTCTCTCCATCGATCTGGGCGAGGACGCCGCGGGACATCTCTATCTCTTTGAATATCAGGCATCTCACTTTGGGATCAACGCCATTGTCAGGGGCAGCGGTTATTACATCCGTGATGCCGGCAACTGGCAATACGTGGAAGCAAAACCGGTCTTCGAGCGCTACATGGCAGAAGCGCTGCATCGCTTTATCTAGGTCATGGTCGCCAGTTACTACCTTATCAAACCATTTTATTCTCTGTATTGGAGGATCCTGAATTTCATCTCGCCCCGCCGTGAAACGGTGTTTTACGTGCACAGCGCGATAGATCTGCAAAACTGGCTGCCGGTACAGAAATTCCTGGCTCAAATCCCTCTGGTATCCGATAAAGCCAATACCCGCAAGGAGCTGCGCGACATGGGCTACCAGGTGCGTCCGCTCCCCGTTTTTCCCAAAGCAGTTATCATGTGCCGGGTTGCCACACACAAGTTCCCGTCCCGCAAGGTGATCAAGGTCGGTATGACGCATGGTGCCTACCATTTCAAAAGGATGCCCAAAGCCGAGAACTACCATCCCTTTAGCCTCTATCTCTTTACCAGCCCGCAAGATCTGGCCAATGCCGAGAAGATCGGGATCAGGATCGGGAAAGTAGGCGGATATCCCAAATTGGATCCCTATCTGCCGCCATCATCTCCTTCGCCCCATCCCAAAGGCAAAAAGAAACTGCTCTTCACCGCCACCTACCATGCCAGCGGGATGAGCGCCATCCAGCAATGGCTAAACAGACTGGGTGATTTGACCGCCCTTTATGATGTGTTCGTATCGCTGCACCCCTGGATGGATAAAGCCATCAAAGCCCAGATTGCAGCGCTGCCAGATGTCACTTATGTCCGCGATAATCCCCTGCCCTATATAGCGATAGCCGATGTTTGCATTGTGGATAGTTCCTCCGTGATCGGGGAAATCTGCGCGCTGGACAAGCCCATGATTTCCTTCATCCTGCCGCCCTCCCCGCGCAGTGTTCCGGAGATTGCACAAGTTCTGGACAAATGTAGTATCCGCATTGAGACCTTCGCGGAGCTTCCCGCTGCCATCGAGCGCGCTTTACAAGCCCCTGCCGAGTTTCAAACTGCCCGAAGTGAGGCCAATGCCCTATTCTTTGATTGTCTGGATGGAAACGCTGGAAAGCGCAGCGCCGAACACATACTCAAGCTATTACCGGAGTTAAGCTTATGAAGTATTGCGATGCTCATTGTCACCTGGCTGACCTCAGCCATGTCATGACTATCCCGGATCTCGTCAAAGAAGCCGCGGATCACGATATCACGCGCTTCCTCTCTTCAGCTTTGCGCAAGGAAGATCTCGCCTGGTATGAAAGCAACGCCGATGATCCCACTATCCTCTATAGCGCCGGCATCCACCCCTTTTTTGATCCTTGCGATCTGGAATATGGCGATATCGCACGCCTGTGCCAGGAGGCAAAGATCTGGGCAATCGGAGAGATCGGGCTGGATAAGGGCAATCCAGAGTATGCCGTCATGAAAACGAATTTCGTCAAACAGCTTGATCTGGCGATGGATCACCGTTTGCCCGTGGTACTGCACATTGTGGGGTATCAACAGGAGGCTTATGACATCCTCAAAGCCTACCCCCTCAGATATCTCTTTCACGGCTATGCCGGATCCATAGAGGCCTTTCGCCAATTTATGAAGCTGGATAGCTACTTCACTATCAGTTCGCGCATCCTAAAAGAAGATAAACGCGAGCTCCTGCTAGAGATGCTGAAAAGCCGCCGCTTTCTCCTGGAAACCGACATCACGCAGTACTACTTGTCGGAAGGTGAGGCCAATCCTCTCCTACGTTTGGAAGCTCTCGTGGAAGAAATCAGCAGACTCTTTGGGGTAAGCGAATCTGTACTGCAAAGAATCCAGGCTACAAATTACCAATTGCTGACGGGACGCGACATCTGATGCTTAGCGATTTTTCCCGTACGGAACTGCTGATCGGCGCGGAAGGCCTGCGCAGGCTTGGGCAGTGCTCCGTGGCAGTTGTGGGCTTGGGGGGAGTGGGTTCTTATGCCGCAGAAGCCCTCTGCCGTGCCGGTATCGGGCATTTCATCATCATCGATTTTGACACTGTGGGCCCTACCAATATCAATCGTCAATTGCTCGCCACCAGCCAGACTATCGGCAAACCCAAGACCGAGCTAATGCGCCAACGGATTCTGGAAATCAATCCCACAGCCCGCATCACTTGCCATCAAAACTTCATCGATCAGGAAAACCGGGCGGACCTGCTGAATGGTGCGGATTATATCATCGACGCCATCGATAGCCTGGGTCCCAAGATCGGGTTATTGGAATATCTGGTGAAAGACGAACGCAAACTGATCTCAGTAATGGGAGCAGGGAACCGGATGGATCCTTCACAGATCCACATCGCTCCACTAAGACAAAGCCATCGCTGCCCCCTCGCGCGCAGAGTACGAAAGTTCCTGCGCCGCAGAGGAGTAGAGGGCAATTTCCCCTGTGTCTATTCAGCTGAAGCTCCCCTGATCCCCGATCCAGAGGTTCAAAGCGACGCGGAATTGATCATCGAAAGAGGCAGACAACGCCAAACTATCGGCTCCATCAGCTACATGCCAGCCATCATGGGCATGATGGCCGCTTCGTGGGTGATAAATTGCGTTATCCACTCCGACCTGATAGAGACTATCTGAACGTTCGCCCATGCATCCGCTCCATATAGTATGACCCGTTTGAGTCTTTAATCAACCACCTAAATCGGATACAAACCCATCGACATCCACAGATTGAATGATCGGGGATGTGATATTGAAAACTTGCATTCATCCGGTCAAGATACCTAAGGACCGGACAAGAGATTGGCGTCATATTATTTCGGTGTTCTAAACAGCTCACATTAGCATAAAGATTCCTTGCCCTCTTGTAGCTTGAGTCCAACCTGATATTCACTTGAATGCCTCCTGAACTGGATTCAGGAGGGGTTCAAGAGGAGTTCAAGATGAGTTTGGGGTGGCAATGGGCACGAGTAATGATTGTGTCGCCCCTGGCGGGGCTTTTCGTGCATTTGTTACACCTAACGAGGGGCTCCGCAACGCTTAAGCACCCTCGCTATGAATAGTGTCGCCCTGTGAGCAGTTCGGTGGCAGACTGGTCTAAGCCTACGGTTTTGACTATTCCCTCGCCCAGGGTCTTCAAATTGAGAATCACTGCCAATTCCTCATCCCTCGGATAGCTCATCAAGTAGGATAGAAGTAACGCAACAAGACAGGGATCTGATTTGAATCAAGTACTATTATGATCTGCGAAAATCCGTTCGATCTGCTCTTCTGCGTGCTAACTAAATCGAGATTGCGGCCATAACCGATGGTCAGCTTGCCTGCCGTACAGCGGTATGGCTTCAAACGCAGACCTTCATGCCTAACTAATTGTTCTTTGATGCGTTCCAGTAGCTTGGCTTCCATCGTATCTCCTTGTGAGTAGTATTGGATATACTCTCTGGAGCAAGGAAGCCATGACCCTGTATTAACACAAATACAGATGCATAACGATGCGATAGAATTTGGAATTTGATTTTCTAATTTACTTTTTCTTGGCATTGGGTTATTTTATTGAAAAATGGGTCGATTCTGCCATGTTGAACAGTTACTGGTTTAGATCAATTAGTCATATTGCTTGAATATATGAGTAAAGTAGAAGTATTTTTGGAATAAAAAATGGAGGTACGATGAAATATTTCTCTATTATGGCATTAGTGATCTTGTGTTTTTTATCGCATTTAGATGCTATTGAAAACTTAGAGACGATGACTACCTTGTACGGAGAGTTTGATGGCTCTAGGTTTGGAGAACGAGTAGTATCCATGGATTACAATGGCGATGGCTATGATGATGTGATTGTTCACTCACCTTATTGGAACCCCACAGGTGTGTACAACAGCAATCAGTGTTGGGGGAAGATATACTTCTATTGGGGAGGGCCCAATATGGATAATATTCCTGATTTCGTGATGGAGGGAACTGAAAATTGGGAATTATATCCGGCAGGACCATTTAATGGGGGTGACATCAATGGAGATGGGATTGACGATATGGTAATCACCCTGCCCGTAGACCCGGCTTGTGTTATAGCAGTATATAACGGAACAGCCAATCCCACGGGAATACCAGATTTGACAATCACCATTCCGACTCTGTCGAAACAACTCAGTTTTGAATAGCCTTGATTGTGATCATAGAGTCCTGGATAATGTCAGATTATGTGTAGAGTCTTGCCTAGCGGCACATATAAGAGCTTCAAAGAGGTCAAAAAGCT
>JAEWNJ010000065.1 GCA_023392795.1 Candidatus Cloacimonadota bacterium | reverse complement strand
GGCAGTCATCTGCAAAACCTGGGAGTGGCGGATATGGAGGTCGAAAACGACCGTATAGTCAGCTTTGACAACCGTCTGATCCCGCTGACCGCCGCTCCGATAGATTATTACAGCGAATTGGGCGATTTTCTGAACCGCAGCGTGGGAGAATTGGAAAGATCACTGGCTCAAACTGCCGGGAGGCTGCCCTTTGCTTTTGAGGTGGATAAGTTTAAGGTAACCCAAGGTTCGCAGTGGATAGCCGACGCCTTGCTGGCAGAATATCCGGAAGCGGAGATTTCCTTCATCAATAATGGTGGCTTGCGTAAACACCTGCCCGCAGGAGCAGTCACCCTTCGCGATCTGCATGAATACATCCCCTTTGGCAACACCGTAGCCTTCTTTGAATGCAAGGGCAAGGATATCCTGACCGCGCTGGCGATCAACCGTCAGAATGCCATCGACAAGCCCTACGACATCATGAGTTCATCCATATCAGGCTGGGCTGATGCCCCGCCAGACCTGCAACGACTCTTTGTTAACGGCAAAAGCATCGAAGCAGAGCGAGTGTACAAAGTGGTCAGCCACGATTACATCATCAGTCAGTGGGACAAGTATCTGGGCTATATGCCCCAAAATGCCTACGACAGCGGCAGTCTCTTTTTGGATGCCATTATACATCAGGTGGAAAAGCAACTAAATTAGGATGACAACCTGAATGGATCTATCGCGGCTCGCATTTTCTCTGCAGCCGGTTAATTCTGTGCTCCAACTCCACGATAGTCTTGTGGCTGAGCATATAGCGTCCCTTTTCTAACTGCAGGAGCCGCTCTGCCACACCAAGAGCAGCGTGGTAATCCTTTTTCTTTTCCAGAGCCTTGGCATACTCCAGCATCGACGGCGGATGCTGTAGATCACAGGCGATACCAAAGCTATCCATAGCGTCATCAGTCGCGCCTTCCTTCTTGTAGATCATCCCCAGATCGTAGAGCACTTCGCTGCGGATATCACCCGCTGCGATCAGATCCACCAGGATGCGCCGGGCGATGCCGAGCCTATCCTGGCTTTGATAGAGTTTGGCAAGGGCATGATAATCTATGCGTGTATCCATGCCTCCGAGGGGAGGATATGCACAACTGTCACAGATCAGGGTAAACAGCGCAGCAGTGTGCAAAATGTCATGATGGTTGTGGATAAAGACGCGCTTGATCATCTCGGCTTCACCGGTCATCAGATAGTGGAAATAGCTTTGGGGAATGTCGCTGCCTTCAATGTCCAGTTCCTTGTCTCGAATGTGTCCCAGCACGTAGTACTCAATGGTTTCCAGGGCACACGAGGGCAGCTTTCGCTTCCACAGCCGGCGTGCCAGATGCAGTAGATCCAAGTGCTCCATTTGGCGGAGATCCAGCCAAATCTGATGGTAGAGCAGGCGGGATTCCAGCACCGGTACATCGAAGCTCTTCCCATTGAAAGTGATGAGCATGCTGTGCGTCTCCACCAGCTCGCGCAAGCGATCCAAAGAGTGCTCCTCGGCGTCAGGATCGGGAAGGAAGATCTGCTCCACGATAAACTCATTCTGCTGGTAGTAACCCACTCCGATCATGATGGCGATGGTGCCCCCGCGTCCCAGACCGGTGGTTTCCAGATCCAAAACCAGGATGTCTTCCATCGCTCTGGCTTTATCCTTATCCATCCGTGCCCAATCGAGCACCAGATCCGGGATTTCCTCAGGATACAGCGGTAGATTATCGATTTTGGTGGCCATGGGATAAGCTTCTGAAGTATAGAAGTAAGGATCGGATTCGTGAGCGCTGAATTCGCCGCCGATATTGCGGACCAAGCTAAGCCGCAGCAGCTCTTTGAGTTCCGCAGAGTAGAGATCGCGATCTTGATTCATGTCCGGCATGGCTACTCCAAAAGAAAGGGGCGAGTTTTAGTCGCCCCATCATTGATATATCAAGCCTGGTCTGGTAAGCGACAGGATGTCGCTTCCACCGGGGCTTTATACTATGTGGCCCTTACCCACGCCGCGTACTTTGCAGCCCAGGCCTTTGAACTTATTGATGGTCTCATCGCTGAGGAAGTTTGAACAATCCACGATCAGAGGACGCTTCTTGCTCATATCCACCAAGGCTTTGGGTTCCAGATTCTTATACTGATCGTGTCCCACAGCCATGATCACCACGTCGGCATCTTCCAGAGTACCTGCAATGTCCTTTTCCACGGTTACCTCTTCCAATTCGTCCCAATGCTCCACATAAGGATCATGAGCGCGAACCACCGCCAGGTCCTTGCGCAGGAACTCAACCAGGGTCTTGGAAGGGCTGTGACGGGTATCACCCACGTTTTCCAGGTAGGATACACCCAGTACAGCAATCTTGAGATTCTTCAGCTCTTTGTATTCACGTTTGATGATCTCAATGGTATGCAGGGGCATGGTGTCGTTGATGTTCACGCTGTTGATGGCCACGGAAAGCTGTCCTTCCACGCCAAAGAGCGCGCCCATTGCCCAATTTGCCAATACAGGATCTTTGGTCAGGCAGTATCCGCCCACGCCCAGAGATGGACGCAGGAGGTTGTCATGAGTACCTTTACGTTTGCGGATGGCATCGCGCACCTTGAAGATATCCACGCCGATTTGTTCGGCAAAACGTGCCCATTCCAGAGTGAGGGCGATGTTTGTGGCACGATAGCTATTCTCCATGGTCTTGGAAAGTTCGCTGGCATTGGTGCTGTCCAACTGGGTAAGCGGATAGTTTTCCACATCCAGGACGTTGCTGAGGAATTCACGGCACATATCAATGCTCTTGTGGTTCACTCCGGAGAATACTCTCCAAAAATCGCGGATGGAGGATACATACTTGGCTCCGGGCATCACGCGTTCATAAGAATGCGCCACCAGAGGGGGATTGGTCACGATATCGATTCCGCGTTTGGTAAATTCTTCTTCCAGAATGGGTTTCACCACTTTTTCACAGGTTCCCGGAGGCACAGTGGTTTCCACCAGTACCATACAGTCGGGGCGTATGTGTTGACCGAGCATGCGAATCCCTTCACGGAAAGCTGTGATATCGCAATAGCCCTTTTCGGCCTGACCAAAAGCGGGCTTGGTGGCATCGAGCTGAATATCCACCACCACTACATCTACCAGACTGTAAACGCTGTCTTCACTGGTGGCGCGGAAGTTCTTCTTTTCCACCACAGTGCGATGGAAGATCTCCGGAACCTCCGGATCAGATGAACTCACCGGCGGAACTCCTGTATTGATCACCGGGACTTTCCAGTATGACCTTTTGGACGCACGTTGATGTCCATGAACATAGTAAATTGGTTTCCCGTCCTTATCCGTGGCATCGGCCACCACACTTGCCATCACGCAACCCACAAAGCCAAGGCCTTGTACAGCTACGATTTTGCGGCCCATGGCCCGTTGCTCTTCCGTTATCTTCTTCAGAAGCTCGCGTTCTTTTGCATTTTCTTCTTCGGTGGGGAGAGGATATTCTCTGCCATCGGGGGCGATTGAGACTTTCAGCATATTCCCATTTCTCCTTTTTACGAGGGTAATTTCACACTATTTCTCAGAAATCGGAGAGCAGGAATGCTGTCAAGATTTTTCACAATTCCTGGCTTCCCACGCTTTTCCAATCCTCTTCCCACCCTCCTGCGTGCCACGGAAGAGGAATCCAGGACGGTGGCAAGTGGCCAGAAGGCCAGTGAAGCCGTATGTAGGGTCAAACTGCTTTTCTCTTCTCCACGTCTTGTTAAGCCCCGTATGGCGGACTGTGCACCGTCCGCGAACAGGGGCATCGGGGTTTAGGCTTTGCTTATTGGGATGCGGATTTCAAAGACGGAATCCGCGCTTTCGGGATTGAAGCGCTCGTCATAAATCTCCAGCGAATCCGCTTCGGCCATCTGATAGCCGTTTTCAGCCAACCAGACGCCAAAGATATACTCATAGGTCTGATGCATCTTTTCCAGGCTGCCGTGATGTTCAAAAACAGCGTACTCAGCGGCCGGAACCTTTTGCGCAATCATCCCTTCGGGCACTTTCGCTTCGTCATTCACATGCATGCCGGCGATGAAGGTATATTCCTCCGCCGCAGGATCTGATTTGTCAAACACGCAGACCTGATAGGCCTTGGTGAGATCAATCACGTCCTTGATCTCGCCGTGGCGCCGGGAAAACTCTGCCCAAAGCTGATGCAAAGTACCGCTGGGCGAGGCTTTGGTGTGAACGCCAACTACCCTGAAGGCATCCATTTTTTCGATCTTGGGAGATAGCATTTTTGCTCCTTTTTTGAGGTGTTGATAGCTTTTGTCCAGGCTTAGAGCCGGGAACATAATCACCTTACTCAGCATCTTGCGAAATCTGCCGGGGCTGATGCCGCAAATGCCGGTGAATGAACGGGTGAAAGCTTCCTGCGACTCAAACTGATAGTCCCGGGCAATCCGTATGATGGCCCTGGAGCTATAGAGCAACTCGTGTGACGCTTCAGATATCCTGCGCCGGCGCAGATAGTCGTTCACGCAGTAACCGGTTAAAATCCTGAATGAACGATGGAAATACCATTGCGAAAGATTCGCCGCATCGGCAATATCCTCCAGCGATATCCTGCGCTTGAGGTTTTCCTCGATGAACTGTAAGGCTCGTTCGATGCTCTTGGTTTTTGTCATTTCTCAGCTCCGTTCTCGCTTTTGATACATCTTGCCCTACTGCGATTTGGATTAAGCGTCAAGGAAAAAAACCGATACTAAGGATTTCACGAGGAAAAGGATGGCATCCATCCAATAGCAATGCGCCTTGAACGGGATACAGCCGATTTTTCGGGGTGCCTGATACTATCATAAATACCATCCTGTACAGTCGGGGCGCTCGATGAAGCGCCCTATCGGATGAGAATGGAGGAGATATGGCGATTGTCTGTACTTGTGATTAAACGGGGGGGGGCGTTTCTGGGGTCGCGGTTCTGGGGTGACGGTTCTGGGGTGGCAAGCTCCTGCTTGCCACAGCGAGCGTGAGCTCGCTTCTGAAGGCAGCTCCCCCAGGCTTATCTTAGCCTCAGGATCATCCAGCACCTTGTGACGCACATTATCCACATCACCCCGGGTTTTATGTAAGCCAGCACCTTGTAGAACTATGTGACTGATGGGAAAATGGAGAGTACTTTCCGCTCCGGCAGTTACCTCTTCTCACCATTGCTGAAGAATCCGCTTGACAAATTCAGCCCTCCCAATTTTAAGGATAAAACCACATGGAGGATTAGTCCTAATTGGTAAGGCAGCGGTCTTGAAAACCGCCGGGTTCTGCCCATGGGGGTTCGAATCCCTCATCCTCCGCCATCATATAGCGTGAACAGATTATAAATGTCTGGAGAGGTGACCGAGCTGGCTGAAGGTGCACGCCTGCTAAGCGTGTGTAGGTCAAAAGCCTACCCAGGGTTCGAATCCCTGCCTCTCCGCCATTCTTATTAGTTGGGCAGTCGCCAAGCGGTAAGGCAGCAGGTTTTGGTCCTGCCATACGGGGGTTCGAATCCTCCCTGCCCAGCCACATACACTTTCCTTGGGATGTCGTCTAATGGTAGGACAGCGGACTCTGGATCCGTATGTGAGGGTTCAAATCCTTCCATCCCAGCCAAAGAATAACCCGGCCTTGCAGCCGGGTTTTTTGTTTATCGGAAATGCTTTCTTACTTGATCAGGGAATTTTAGCGATTCGTGTCAGATTGCCGCCATGCTAAGTGTAAACCTAGTTCCACCGTAAAATTGATGAAGTCCTAAAAAAAGGGCGGGATTAACCGCCCTGTAACACTATCGTTTTCTACTTTTTTATTAGATCTCCCTACACGCCAGATACAATTCCCGTGCCGCTTCAGCAGACTTTGCCGCAAAGTTCTCGCCCTTCCCGGCAAAGATGATCCCACGGGAGCTATTGATCAGGATATTGGGCTGCTGAGGAGTATCCACCGCGTATTTCAATACACTCTGCAGATCGCCACCCTGAGCACCCACACCTGGAATCAGGAAGATTCGGCCTGGTAAGGCAGCACGCATGGACTGCAAATCAGCAGTCTGAGTTGCGCCTACCACGGCACCCAAGCTCTCCTGAGGGAATTGTAGCAGCCAATTGGAGATCTCGGTTGCCATGCTGGCATTCTGGAAGAAATCCTGAGCACTGGGATTGGAAGTAAGCGCCAAGGCAAAGGCATAGCTATCATCGCAATCCAGCAGAGCCTTGATCACATCACTGCCCATCAGGGGATTGAGGGTGATGGCATCTACCTTCAAGTCCCTGAAAAAGGCATGGATGTAAGCGCTCATCGTGCTGCCAATATCCCCCACCTTGCAATCCAGGATTACCGGAATATCCGATGGGATGTAATCAACTGTCTCATATAGTGCTGTCAGTCCGCGCACCCCATCAGCCAGATAAAAGGCCAGATTGGGTTTGAAAGCCGCAGCGTAGTCTTTAGTGGCATCGATAATGGCGCGGTTGAACTCCCAGATGGGATTGGCTGCACCTGATACGCTCTCAGGTAGTTTGTCCAGCTGGGAATCCAGTCCCACACAGACCAGGCTGCCGGTTTGCTGAACCCGGCTTTGGTATTTATGCCAAAACGATTTTGACACTATCTTCTCCATCGATATCAGACAGGGATACCTTGATGATCTCTTCCTTGGAAGTAGGGACGTTTTTGCCCACGTAATCGGCCTTGATGGGCAATTCCCGATGTCCGCGGTCGATCAGAACGGCGAGCTGGATATATTTGGGTCGGCCAAAATCCATTAGCGCGTCGATGGCGGCCCGCACCGTTCTACCGGTGAACAACACATCGTCCACCAACACTACAATGGCATCCTCAATCTCAAAATCGAGCTGAGAGCCTTTGATCACTGGCTGATGGGAGATGGTGGAGAGGTCATCGCGATAGAGCGTGATATCCAGGATACCGACGGGAATTTCCTGATTTGAGATAAGCTTGAGGTAATCCGAAAGTCTTTCGGCGATTGGCACACCGCGGGAACGGATGCCCACCAGACGGATCTTTTCCAAGCCCCGGTTTTGCTCGATGATTTCATGCGCCATGCGCTGAATGCTACGCTCCATCTGAGCGCTGTCCATAATCTGGCTTTTTACCTGCATTATTCTCTCCTTATTCGGGTTTCACGACTGCCATTACATCGCCCTTACTGACGTTTTGTCCGGCAGAAAGAGGAGTAGCGACCAGGATTCCATCCACGGGGGATGGAATGTTGTTATACATCTTCATGGCTTCCAGCACGAGCAGGGTCTCACCGTGCTTCACTTTGTCACCAATCTGCTTTTCGTACTTCACCAGCATGCCGGGCATGGGAGCAGCGATGCTTTCCCCGCCTGTTACGGGCGCAGGAGTGCTTGGTGCGGGACTGCTAGGCGCCGGGGTGCTTGGCGCGGTAGTGCTTGGGGCTGGAGTGCTGGGCGCAGGAGTGCTGGGTTTGGGGGCAGCCACTGGAGCCGGAGCAGCAGGACGGCTGGAGATCACCCTGGGCGCAGCGCCTTTTTCGGATACTTCCACCAAGTAATAGCTGCCGTCCACGAAAACGTCAAATTGACGGGCATCTGCGGGTTTGGCGGGAGCTTCTGGCTTCTCCACCAGCTTCCCTGCTTTCGCCTTTGCGATCAATTCTTTTTCGGCTTTCACGGCTTCCAAAGTGGTGGCTTTCATATCTTCCGGCATGGGTTCCATACCGTATTTGATCTTGAGGAATTTCTTGCCAGTGAGGTTGTAAAGGGCTACGATGAGCTGATCGTCCAGATCTTTGGCCAGGCCTTCGGTATCTTTCTTCACTTGCTCCATGGCGGGGGGAATCACGTCGCCGGGGCGTACTGTAATGGGCTTTTCGCCTTTGGGGTATCCCTTCAAGGCTTTGGTCTGAACTTCTTTATCGATGGGCAGGGTGGTCTTGCCATAGAGACCATAGCAGAGGTCTTTCACCTGCTCCGTGATGCGGGCATATTCGCCATCCTTGGTGTCAAAGAGCGCGTTATTTACGGCTTGAATGCCCACGATCTGCGAGGTGGGAGTTACCAGAGGTATTTGTCCCAGTTCTTTACGCACTTTCGGAATCTCGGCAAAAACGTCCTCCAGCTTGTCCAGAGCGTCCATTTGCCGCAGTTGATTCACCAGATTGGACAGCATGCCGCCGGGTGTCTGATGGATAATGACGTCGGTATCGATAATGCTAAACTTGGTGTTGTCTGCAAATTGCTCGTATTTGGGAATATCCTTTTCCATTTCTTTGCCGATCTTGTTTAGCAGCTTGATATCCATGCCGGTATCGCGGTTTGTCCCCAATAGAGAGATCACCAGAGGTTCCACGCCGGGGTGGGAAGTTCTGTAAGCGTAGGGCCCCACGCAGGTATCGATGATATCCACGCCGGCTTCGATGGCTTTGAAGAGCGAGAGATCGCCCATACCGGAGGTGAAGTGAGTATGCAGATGGACAGGCACCTTTACTGCCGCTTTGAGTGCTTTTACCAGTTCATAAGCGTCGTAGGGGGCGATCAGGCCAGCCATATCCTTTACGCATACGCTATCCGCGCCCATCTCTTCCAGTTGTTTGGCTTTCTTTACGTAATAATCGATATTGTAGATGTCTCCGCCCATGCGCTGTTCTGTGAGGGAATAGCAGATGGTACCCTGGAAGTGCTTTTTGTTCTTCTTGATGATCTTCACAGCAGTCTGAAAATTGCGGAAATCGTTCAGCGCATCAAACACCCTGAAGATATCGATGCCGTTGTCGCAAGCGCGCTGCGTGAAGGCTTCCACCACGTCATCGGCGTAGTTTTGGTAGCCCACCAGGTTTTGCCCGCGCAGCAGCATGGAAAAGGGGGTTTTGGTGATGTGTTTCTTCAGCGTGCGGATGCGTTCCCAGGGATCTTCGCCGAGATAGCGGTGCATGGTGTCAAAAGTGGCTCCACCCCACACTTCCATGGAGTAATAGCCCACTTGATCCATGAGCTCTGCCACGTGCAGCAGATCTTCGGTTCTGCCACGAGTAGCGAAAAGTGACTGATGACCATCGCGAAAGCTGAGGTCCTGTATTTTGATAGGATTGGCGGCTTTGGGGCGATCCGCTTCATAGCGCATCTTGGTCGGTTCGAGGATGCCGTGTTTATCCATTGTTGCTCCTTTTATCTGCTTCTTTTTATAATTCTACGTTGAGTGATATCCCGATACTGCATGGTCAACGCGCGTCCGTAAGCTGCCCAGGGATGGCTGGGATTGCCCATGATGGGGCTGCTATAGGCTACAGCGCTGTCTTCGGAAGTTACCAGTGCCATTACTGCCGAGATCGCTGCCATTTCACGTTTATCTTTCATCTTGCACAGTCCTCAGGCAGGGATGTTGCCGTGCTTTTTGGGCGGCAGGCTTTCGCTCTTGCTACTCAGGATTTCCAGCGCGTCCACCAGACGTTTACGAGTCTCGGAAGGCACTATCACAGCGTCCACATAGCCGCGAGATGCCGCTACGTATGGATTATTGAATTGCTCTTCATAGATCCCGATCATTTCAGCTCGTTTGGCTGCCTGATCTTCCGCGGCAGTGATTTCTTTGCGGAAGATGATGTTAGCCGCGCCCTGAGCGCCCATCACGGCGATTTCAGCGGTGGGCCAGGCAAATACCATATCAGCGCCCAGATGCCTGGAACTCATGGCGATGTAGCTGCCGCCGTAATCTTTACGAGTTACCACGGTCAGTTTGGGCACTGTAGCTTCAGAGTAGCACCACAGCAGCTTGGCGCCGTGGCGAATGATGCCGCTGTGCTCCTGATGCGTGCCGGGCAGATAGCCGGGAACGTCCACGAAGGTTATCAGCGGGATGTTGAAGGCGTCGCAAAAGCGGATGAAGCGGGTGGCCTTGTCCGAGGCGTCGATATCCAGACATCCGGCCAGAACGCTCGGCTGATTTGCCACGATCCCCACGCTGCGTCCGTTCAATCTGGCAAAGCCTACGATGATATTCTGCGCGTAATAGTAATGCGGTTCAAAGAAGATACCGTCATCCACCACGCTGCGGATCACGTCGCGCATATCATAACTCATTCTGGCACTGTCCGGAATGATACTGTCCAGCTCCGGGCAAAGACGCCAGGGATCATCGCTGTTCTCGGTGCGGGGTGCGTCTTCCATATTGTTTGAGGGTAAATAGGACAGCAAGGTTTTAATCTCGGCAATGGCGTCAGCATCGCTATCACAGGCAAAATGTGCATTTCCGCTCTTGCTGTTATGCGTCATTGCGCCGCCCAGCTCTTCCTGTGTGGTCTGTTCGCCAGTGACCGCTTTGATCACGTCTGGCCCGGTGATAAACATAAAGCTGGTATTCTTTACCATAAAGACAAAATCGGTCATGGCAGGAGAATACACTGCCCCACCGGCGCAGGGTCCCATGATGGCGGTAATCTGCGGGATCACTCCACTGGCACGGGAATTGCGAAAAAAGATATCACCATAACCCTTGAGCGCGTCCACCCCTTCCTGAATGCGAGCCCCACCGGAATCGTTGATACCAACGCAGGGCACCCCGGATTTGAGCGCCATATCCATCACCTTGCAGATCTTGGCAGCATGCATTTCACCCAGAGATCCGCCGCGGGCGGTGAAATCCTGTGAAAAGGCGAAAACAGGGCGGCCATTTACCAGCCCGTGTCCAGTGATCACGCCATCGGAAGGGATTTCGATCTTCTCCATGCCAAAATTGTCACAACGGTGGCTAACAAACATGTCCAGTTCGCGGAAGGATCCGGCATCAAAAAGCAGATCCAGGCGTTCCCGGGCAGTCAGCTTACCGCCGGCTTTTTGCTTTTCCACGGCCTTCTCGCCGCCTAACTTCAGGGTTTTTTGTTCCTTATCCAGCAATTTGCGGATATGCTCTTGAGTAGTGTGCATTTACACCTCTTTATTATCTGTTTTATCCACGGTTTTGGGAAGTATCAGCAGCCACGTGATCAACTGTGAACTAAAGCTCACGAAATCACACGCAAACCATATCAAATCGAGCTGCTAAGCCGGAACAATCCGACAATAATACCATGATCACCACGGTTAAGGCATGCTGGATTTTGTCAAATCAAAAATGGCTGCCTGGAAAGTAAACAATCTGCAATGATGCTTCCCCTGGGACCACCAAGAGTCCACATGAAATCCTCATGGCTTACGCCAGAATCCTGTTTCTTGGGCTCCTTCTGGCACCATAACCGTGGGAGGGTGGGGTAAATGATTCATTACCTCACTCGGACCATTTCATTTTCTTGGAGTGTGTGAAGTGTTATCCAAGCTGTCATTTCGTGATCCGGGCTGACAATGCGTCAATGATGGGGCATAATCGAATTTGTGAACTACAATACCATATAGTATGGCAACCGTAATCGCTCGCTATATGCTAAAAGTTATATTCAGCGATTATTTAACAATCAATGTCTGAGCATCACTATGTGCAATAAATTCCGGAGCATACAAGCACTGAATGGTGGCATAACCATTAGCATAAGTTCCACTTTGGCTGACTCGTAAAGGGTACTCAAATACATAAGCCCCTCTGCGAAGCTTCTCGATATAGAAATGAGTAGCGCTGTCCCTGTTGCTTTCGTAGTAATAGATTTCCTTACTCCGATGCACTTGAGACAATACATTTAGTGGCTGCAAAGAAGAAGCCCGAAGATCTTCAAGATGTACATAGTCCAAATCTCTGTCCGAAGATACCACCAGGCGAACGATCAATTTATCCCCGATGTTCAGCAAGCTGTTACCTTCTACTTTATGCAAAGATCGATGCTCACCATCAGAGCGTTCCACATATAGCTCCTTGGCTATTCTCAAGCCAGAGCCGCTACTATGAATCTTATCTATATCCTCGAAGTACTGCCAATAGACTGCTCCCCATGCCAGATCGGGATTGGGGTTATGAATCTCCACTCGGGCTTTATCCCTTGTAATCTCAGCCTTTTTGAGGGTTTGCTTGAAGTAGTCCGTTCCAGCCTCTGTGATAGGTACTTGCACTTGCTCATCACCCCATTTAATATCAGTTGTTTGCCATGTATTTTGCAGAGCACTCCCCGATAACAGCATCGCATAGCAGGCTTCTGCCGTCGCAATTCCGCTGTTCCAATGAGTACTCTGCTTGTTTCGGATAAGCCAGGTCCTGATACCATCCACCATTGTTAAGTCATTTGCCACTTCGCTATAGAGTTCAGCCAGGATGGCCATTACCTGTATCTGAGATTGATACCACCAGTTGCCCGGAATCAACTCTTCCCAGTATATCCCTAGCTCTTCATCCTCTGTTGAGCGTTCAGATACAGATTCCTTAATTCTTGAAGCTGTCTCATATCCCCCAGTACGATGCTTGGCTAAAGCGATCATCGCTTGAGAATACAAATCCATGTTTTGCCAGAACTCGTCCGCCTGTGCGTTGAAATAGTCATAAGCGATCTGCGCTTCTTTGCTGACTGGAATATCCTTAAAGAAACTGCGTGTATATAAATAATGTACTGCATAATGATTCAAATTGTTGTGATCAGGGTTTTCTCTCTCCAACATCTCCTGATACTGTAACAAGATTTGATTATCCAGATAGATACAGGCTTTGCGTAGCAACATCCCATCACGGTTCGCGTCATCAATGCTTCTGATGCCAAGCTTGCGTAGATGCCCATAACCCTGCACGATGTATTGTGTTGTCCAACGGGAGCCCTGATGCCCAGGGCACCAAGGCCAGCTACCATTGGGTAATTGGTTTTGCTGCAGCCTCATAAAGTCGTTGTTTATTCGTTCCCTCATTCCCTCCACATTCAACAATCTTCCTATTTGTCGTTTACTCTCGGCCTCGATTGCTGCTGTAGCTAGCCAGGGACTCTCTTCGAGAGTCACGCTTTTGAACTCCGCATTCTTATCCAGATTAGAAATCAGTGCCGTTGAATCCTTAGAGGAAAGCCAGGAATTGATGCTCTCTCTCAAGTTTGCTTCCTTGTTAACTATATGCGTACCTATGAGATTTGCATAGAGTCTGCTGAATATCTGAGGATTATCCTCAGCATAACAATCAATCAAATATGGGAGGCTAAGCAGGGCATACCACATTGGATTGGAGCAATACTCCAGACTGAGACTGTGGTTCGTTATACTCTTGGAACCGGTGCTGGCCAGAAAATCTTCAAATGCATAACTACGTGTGGATTGCCCATTTACCTTCATTGGCATACTCTGGGTAACAAAAACCTTCTTCGATAAGACAGGCAAAAGCTTTTGTTCACCATCACTGAAGCTTTCGCTTTTGGCAACAATGCGATAGTTCAGAGCCACGATGCCTTCAGGTATCTTGATCTGCCATGAGAGTAATGCGCTACCACCTTCGTTTAGTTCAAATTTTTGTGTAGGTGCGCTATGCTTAAGCATCAAATCCACTTCTTTCAGGCTGTTTGCGTCAAAGAATTGCAAAGTACATCTGCCCTTATGGCTTTTGCCGTCCAAGGACACTACTGATGCGCTGAAACTCATCTTATCCCCTTCCCGTACAAAGCGCGGAGCATTAGCCTGCACCATCAGAGGTTTCTGAGTAATGGCAAACTGCTCCGTATAGCCGGTCTGCAGCTGACTTGCCAGGGCCAAAGCCCGGAACTTCCAGCGAGTGAGAGATTCCGGGACTGTGAAGCTGAACTCCATCTCTGCCCCATCTTTGGCCTTTAGATCCGGATACCAAAATACTGTTTCAGAAAAGTTTTTGCGGACTGACAAAGAACCACTTTGCTCCACACGGCTGCTGTTGTTGGCAGGATCCAGCATCTGGGCAACAGGATCTCTCACGGCGAAATCCGCCAAACAATACACGGTATTGGGATCCCATCGGTAATCCTTCAGATTGTAGTATTCCGTATAGTAACCCAACCAATCCAGACTCGGAACACCAATCTTGGGGATTCTATCTATTCTATATGGTGATTGAGCACTTTTGATTTTCAGTTGGCTATATTTGTCGTTTACCCAGCCATAATAGGCTTGATATGTGCCATGTAGTTTGCTGCGCCATTCCCGCTTGGTAAAGCTATCCAGCGACGCATCGTACATGCTCACCAGCACTTCTGCTTCCACCGGTTCCCCTTGGGAATTCAGAACTTTTAGGCTCCATGTTTCCTGACTTCCTGGCAGTAACCTGTCTCTAAAGGTACTCAGTTGTATCTTCAGTTCCTTGTTTGAGTATGGAACGTCGATCTGTTGCCTATGAGAGTACAATCTGTTTCTCATTACCATGTGCAAGTGCACAAAAAAACCACCCCGGTCACTTTCTAACACTGGCAGTTCAAGCTTTACGAATCCTCTATCCGGATATAGCCATACGGAATCCGCGATAGCATAATCCTTTTCGATCTCACAGTAGATTCTGGCCTCAGGATATGAACTACCCACCAGAATCTCAGCCATCTCTCCGGGGTCACATTGCACCTGCTTTGGAAACACCCAAAATGACAACGGCATAGGTAACTCATTTGATTCTGAATCGAAGATCCTGAAGTAGCGCTCAAACTCTGTGGAACCTGATCGAACCTCCAATCGGTAAGCCCCTGGCAACCAATCCAAGATATCATCCAAACGAAGGATTTGCTCATCTGAGGCTGCGAAAACCTTATAATAAGCCAAGTGAAGCTTCTCCCAAGAGCTTTGATCGTCCTCATCCATAAATACATCATCCGGGAAAAGCTTATGATACTCTGCTTCACTTAGATAAGCACTACTGGGTTTTTCCCACAGACGCTCCCTTTGAATGTGAGTGGGGGCATCAAGTAAGAAAATGCTGATTTCGGTAGGGATACTTACCGGATTGCCCATGAGATTGGTAATCTGAAAGGGGATATCTAGCTTTCTATCTCTCAGATCAATATCTTCGGGTAGTTCCATGCTCAATTGTATTTCCTGAGTTCCTGCCATTATTTCCAGATCTGCGCTTTGCGTCTCTCCGCCAGGAGATAATACATCCACATATACCCGATAGCTGCAAATAGCTTGTTTATCCGAGATAATGCTTTTTACAGGCATGGCTTGGAATTCGATGGTGAATCTGCCTTCAGCATCAGTTTCTGAGTTTCCGCTCGCAATATCTTTGGGGCTGATGTCTTGCACTATCTTTCGTTTAGACGTTCCTTGAGGATAACTGAGATTCCGCTCCACCCGATACTTATACCTCGCATTATCAATGGGATATCCTGCGTAGGCAAGAGCCTGACCCTGAATGAACACCTTATCCCCAAGTGAATAAGCCTCTGTTGGTTTCTCCAACACTACTTCATACTGTGGCCGCTGATATTCCTCAATGCGGATTTCAGTGCTCAAACCCCGCAAGTTAATCCGATACACACCGGTTTGCCCTTCAGGTGCCTTGAAACTAAAACTGATGCTGCCGAATTGGTTATTTTTTACTTTGTATCTCCCAATAATCGTATTCTGCGGATTACAAACATATGCTTCCCACTCCCAAGGATTGAGCAGTTCATGCCTTTTTTGCCCATCACCAGAAAAGACAATTCCTTTTACATGAACTTGCTGTCCCGGCCTGTATATTGCGCGATCAGTATATATCTCTCCCTTGTACTCCATCTGAGGTGTGTACCAGCTGGGAAAGCGAAGATCGCCCAAGTACAAGGTATCACCATCACAGACAAATACTTCTTTGTCGCTGAAGAAGTTATCCTGCAATATACCTGAAATCAAACCTTGTTGATTGCTAAAGTAGGTACGCGCATTCTCATAATACCATTTTTTTTCCTCTTGATTTCTATGCGCTTTTTGTTGTATCATTGCTACGCCCTCAATCGGCTCGCCGGTTTCCCGGTTTAGCACCATAAATGAAGGGTACATCCTGTCGCGCCATACAATAGATGCTCTGTGTACTTTTAGCAGAACAGCGGCTTGAGGATGTCCTGCTTCATTATCATCTTTCATCGCACACGCAATCACCACGTAGTATCCCTCTGGAATACCATTGATGGGAAGCTCCCGGCTGGTGATCCGCATATCTCCCTCATCTTCCCACTCAAAGTTTATGTCCATGATGAGCTCTTGATTTCTGATGTAGCGAAATTGATCATTAGTGAATATCTCTCGTCCCAAGTATACCCCTTCCCCATAATCAGACAATCCGTCCAACCGGAAAAGCTGTAGTTTTACAGCATCGATGTTACGGGTACTCAGGCGTACTTTGAAAGGCGTATTTGGGCTCAGCCATTCTTCGGCCATTATGGTGATATCCTTGGTGGTAATATGTTGCGCCAAAATCTTACAGGATTCACCACCAATGCTTTCGGGAAAAGCCGCCATTCCTTCGCGGCAAAGATCCAGCGCCAATTGGTTATGCATTTTGTATTTATTGCCCAACTCTGGCTGATAGCGTGCCGCCAAGTTTCTGTAGTGCTCGGCCAGCTCATAGCAATACATGGCATAAACCGGATGCTGAGAGTACTGCTCTCTATCTCTTCGCAGAGCAGCGTCATATAGCTGTCCTGCCTCTTCATAGGAGCTGCGATCCAGCACAAAACGCAATCGGGACAGATCCGCTTCCACCAAAGCAGTGGGATCTTCATCGTGTAAATGAAATTCTATCAGCATCTGGTATATTCCCAGGATCTGCGCTAAGTAATGATCCATCTCACCAAAGCCGCTTTGCATACTCCCAAAGCTTGCTGCATCCGAGAAAAGCCACTCACCCCCCAGCGTAGTTTCATCGTAACCAAGACCCTGCATCACATCGGTATGTTCAAGGAACTTTTTGGCACGATATGCCAAAAAGTCCAACAAACTGGAATGAAGATCGAAAGCCTCCTGCGTTCCACGCAGAATACTCCTGAAATCTGATATAGATATGCTGCCAAGCTGATCCGCATGCTCAAGTGAGAGTAGAAAGTGCTCCGCTGCTCTTTGGATCAAAGCGTGTTTATCCCAGGTATTTACGTCCCCTTCATCGGCATAGAAAGTACTGCCACTCTTTTCCAGACGACCCAAATTCCGCTGAAGATAAGCCCAATACTGTGCCCCTAGAATACTATGGATTAATGCTGACGCAGGAAATCCGGCACCATCCAGGCGCTCCAAGCTTCTCTGAATAGGTCTCGTTTCAGAGGCTTTGTGCTGTGGATCAATCACGCTGAATTCCCAGATCAGAGCTTTAAGCTGCTGATCCACCCGGTTTTCAGCTTGTGCAATCTGGTATAGGGTATCCAGCTTTGCAGTTACGGATTTTGGTAAACGCTCTTTCTGCAAGGCTTCGATCTCATCCCAGGAGGATTCATAGTCATGGCCTTGTGCAACCTGAGCAAAGACACTACTGCACACAAGCAGCACATAAAGGAATAGTAAACATGTACTTTTTCTCATAGACCCACTTCATAAGCAACCATCTGGCTGTCAATCTATTTATTCTCTCCGTTTAGACTTGAAAGACTGCGTTCTCTCATGTTTTTTCAAATGGTATCACGACTCTGTCGAAACAACTCAGTTTTGAATAGCCTTGATTGTGATCATAGAGTCCTGGATAATGTCAGATTATGTGTAGAGTCTTGCCTAGCGGCACATATAAGAGCTTCAAAGAGGTCAAAAAGCT
>JAEWNJ010000006.1 GCA_023392795.1 Candidatus Cloacimonadota bacterium | reverse complement strand
GTGGCTCCATCCATGTAATAATCCAGATGAAAGCGGGGATCACCCACCACACAGAGCTTTACCGGGCCATATTTGATCGCACCATCGAAGCTGATCCTGATCCCATAGTCTTTATCAAAAGTGAGATTGAGCTCATCCATGGCTTCGTACATCTGCTTGCGGCAATTCAGCATGCGGGGGATGGCTTCAGAGGGGCTGCCAGGAAACACGGCAAACATGGAATCTCCGCCATACTTCATCAAACAGCCGCCATTAGCACGAATCCTGGCGATCATCGCGCTGAAATACTTGCCCAGGATGCCGGTGATTACCTCCACCCCGTAGTGCCCCTGACTGCTCACCATTTCAGTGATCCTGGTGAAGGAACAGATATCGGTATTCATAATGCCAACCGCTTCATTGTGAGCAAAGGGCAGCTTCAGCTCATCGGCAGCAACTTCGTGATCCGAGGCCAGACTGCGAGCCAGATATGATGGAATCAGCGGATCATGCATAATAAAACCGGATGGGACCAAACTGAAGTAAACTGTCCACCCTCAGGATGACAGGTTCTGCATGACAGATTCCGCCTCTGACCGCCATAGCCGGCCATGACGCTTTTAAGTGTGTCGCTATCAGCTTTCCAAAGCCAAACGGATCTTTTGGCCAAGATCATTACGCGTGAATGGCTTTTGGATGAAGGGCAGATTGGGATCCAGATCACCGTGACGTGCAATCACGCTCTCAGTATAACCGGACATCAGAAGAAACTTGATTGCGGGATACTTGTAACGCAGGATGGCAGCCAGTTCCAAACCACTGAGTCCCGGCATCACCACATCCGTTACCAGCAGATCTGGAATATATCCCTCATCCTCAATCATAGCCATAGCTTTGTCCGCGCTATCGGTATTGCGAACTGTATAACCCAGCTTTTCGATGATCTTGCTGGTGAGTTCGGAGATTGCGGGATCATCCTCCACCACCAGTACCTGTTCGCTGTGCCCCATGGTATCGTCCGTTTTCCGGGTCGAATCACTGGCTTTGATCTCCGCTTCCACGGCCGGGATCATGATCACAAAACTGGTTCCCTTCCCTGGGGCAGTATCCACATTGATGAATCCCCCTGCCTGGCGTACAATGCCATACACAGTTGCCAGGCCGAGTCCGGTGCCCCGTCCCACTCCTTTGGTAGTAAAGAAAGGCTCGAAGATCCGCTCTTTGATTTCCTTGGTCATTCCTGTGCCGCTATCTGTGACCTTTAATACTACATAGCGGCCGGGACGCATTGCGGGATGTTGACTGGTGAACATGGCATCCACATCGAAGCTAAAGGTAAATATGTTTAGTTGCCCGCCCAACTGCATGGCTTCGCGGGCATTGATCACCAGGTTCATGATCACTTGTTCGATGTTTCCCACGTCGGCTAAGATGGGGGGGAGATCATCGGCAAGATCGATCTCAAACTGAATATCCTCGCCGATAAGGCGCATGAGCATTTTATACAGGTTGTTGATGGCATCGTTGATGTTCATTACTTGGGGTTGGATGATCTGTTTGCGGCTAAAAGTGAGTAACTGCCGGGTAAGACTGGAGGCCCTGTTGCCCGCGCTGAGAATTTCCTGGATGTCTGTGTAGATGGGATCCTGCTCGTTCAGGTTTTGCAAGAGGTCTTCCGCATAGCCCAGAATCACAGTCAATACGTTGTTAAAATCGTGAGCCACACCGCCTGCCAATTGCCCGATGGTATCCAGCTTTTGAGCCTGACGCAGCTGTTCGGCCAGTTCTTCCTGCTTGGTCTGGGCTTCTTTACGCTCCGTGATATCCTGGATGATGCCGTTTGCCCTCACCAGGGTACCGTCTTTAAAGATGGCTTGGGCAGTGTTCCGAACATAGAGTTTTCTGCCCTTTCTGCTGGTAAACCAGCTTTCGATTTCGTATGGAGTACCGTGCGCCATCATTTCATCAATCGCTGCTTTTATGGTAACCTGAGAATCCTCGGGGAAACACTCCAGACTCCGGAAAGCCAGCTCTTCTGCTTCGGGATCAGCAGGATCGATATCATGCAGACGGTAGAGTTCATCGGTCCAAAACAATTTACCCGAGCTCACGTCGTATTCCCAGCCACCCATCTTGCCCAGGGCTTGCGAACTCTTCAGCAGGTCCTCGTTGCGTTGCAGAGCTTCCAATGCCTTTTTCCTCGCGACGATCTCCTGCTCGAGCTCAGACATCTTCTGCTCCAGTTTGCGAACCAGGCGTTCGTTATAAAGCTTCAAGATTTCGTGCTCGCTACTGCTAACGGGAGCGATACTATGCTCTGATGTATTCTTGTTGTCCACGATCACTTTGATGCGGCTGAGGAATTCCTCGGGCTCACAGGGTTTTACGATGAAGCCATCCGCGCCAATCCTCCGCGCCAGATCTTCATCCTGTTCACCTGTGTAAGTGGCCGTGTAGATGATGAAGGGGATGTGCGAATAGACGGCGTTTTTCCGCACTTCCCGGCAAAATGAGAAGCCATCCATCACCGGCATCAGGATGTCGCTGATCACGAGGTCCATGGCACTTCGATTCATCATTTCCAGCGCAATCTGACCATTCAGCGCGGAAAATACTTCATGCCCCTGGCTTTCCAGCAGGCTTTGCATCAGATACAGGTTTTCACTTTGGTCATCCACGATCAGGATCTTCATCATGGTCCCCTTTGTCTTTTTTTGGTATAAAATGCTTTATCTCACTGGCAAAGGTGTCGGGATTGATCGGCTTTTCGATGTATCCGGTCGCACCTGCTGCCAGAGCTTGTTCTTTGTCCCCCACCATCGCGTAAGACGTAACCGCCACAATGGGGATCCCGGCAAGCGACTCATTCTCGCGAAGCTTGCGAGCAACTTCATATCCATCCATGCCGGGAAGCTGAATATCCAATAATATGATATCAGGATTGTTGTAAAGCGCCATTTCTATTCCCAACCATCCGCTATCGGCACCAATCACCTTATAGTCTTCATTTTCCAGCAGATAGCGCATAAGGTAGAAATTGTCAGGGTTATCTTCAATGATCAGAATCAGTGTATTCATGACAACTCCGTTCGTTGCAGGGGCAATTCCAGAGTAAAGACACTGCCTTTACCCAGTTCGCTGGTCAGAGTCACGTCGCCATTCATCAGATTTGCCAATTTTCGAGATATGGACAAGCCCAGACCGCTGCCTTCATACTTTCGCGTGAGGCCGCAATCAATCTGTCGGAAAGGTTGAAAGAGCTTTTCATACTGGTCTTCGGGTATACCGATGCCAGTATCTATCACGCGGATCAGCAGCTTGTCCTCAGTGGATTCACAGAGTAAGGTTACGCTGCCTTCCTCGGTGAATTTAATGGCATTGCCCAGGAGATTGATGATGATCTGTTCCAGGCGTCTTTCATCCGCTGGAACCGTGCCCACCAGGGTGTTTATCTCCAGTTTCAGCTCCAGTCCTTTGTTATTGGCCAGATGTGCCACCAGTTCGATGGTCTTGCCCAAGGTTTGATGAAGTACCACATCAGTGTATTTCAGCTCCAGCTGCCCCGCCTCAATCTTGGAGATGTCCAGTACATCGTTAATCAGGGATAGCAAATGGCGGGAACTGGTCTGGACGATATGTAGCTGTTTACGCTGTTCGTCGTTGATCTTGCCTGGCAATTCCTGTAGCAGGATCCCCGTGAAACCGATGATGGAGTTTAGCGGAGTGCGCAATTCGTGGGACATTGTGGCCAGGAATGAGGACTTTAACATGTCAGCCACCTTGGCTTGCTCCAGTGCCTGAGCCAGTTCCCTGGTACGTTCCTCCACTCTATGTTCCATTTCCTGATTGGCCAGCCGCAATTCCCTGGTGCGCTCCCTGACCGTGTGAATCAATACCGTCCTTGAAATCCACGTGATGATCAACAGTCCTAATATCACCACCGCCATGATCCAGATCCAGGGTGGTATGTGATAATCCTTGTCCGCCAGTGACCATTTCCTGAGGCTCTGATAATATACGGATTGCGGAGTGCCCTTCATCTTCAGAAGATGATGCTCAATGCGCTCCAGAAGTTCGGGATTCTTACCCTTGGCGGTCACAAAGTACAAGGATGAGGGTTCAAACACCACGGGACTGTCCACCAGTCCATAACTGCGGGCGTTATTGCGTCCGTAAAAGCTGTTACTGGCAGCGGCGTCCGCTTTACCGTCCCTCACCAGGGCCATTGCTTCATCAAAGCTGTCGGCGGTTATCAGCTCCGTATTCAGCCCAAACCCAGTGATCATATCTTCCAAAGATCGGGCTTGTATGGAGTTTTTCAGTACAGCAACCCGGTATCCGTCCAGATCGGTGATTACATTCAAGTTCAGCCCTTTACGCTGATAGATCTGAGACCAGGAAAACAGCACGGGTGTGTGATGAAAGTCGAAGCTCTCCGCGCGCAGAGAAGTGTATGCCAGATCCGGCAACAGATCAAGCTGACCCAAGGTCACCTTGTGCATTAGATCGTCCCACTCCCCTTTGTGGTACTCCAGTTCCCAGCCCTCTTCTTCAGCAATGGCATTCAGGATGTCCACATAGATGCCAGCGGGTTTACCTTGGGCATCAACAAAGAGTTTGGGCGGATTTTGCGATATCCCTACTTTCACGATTCGAGCATTAGAAAACGCAGGGCACAGGACAAAGAAAAGCACGAGCGCCATGAGTGCGCTTTTCTTGTATGCAGTCATGGGGCGGGACCTTATATGCCCACCATCATCTTGCGTTGTACTAGCCATGGAAACCTCATTTTGCTGGTATCCGGGGTCATCTATATTACCGATTAATCTATCAAAACCAATATACATACTAAAGCTAATGGCCGCTTCGGCAAACTTCATTTCGCCTTTCAGCGATACCTGGCTACTCTCGCTGGCCGATATCTCGCATTCTTATCTGCTACATTCCACCCACGCTGAAGAGGTTTTGGTATGATATTTTGCGGCGCGGCACCCATCAGAAGGGAGGGATGGGGAACTCAGCATTGAGCTGGGGTAGAGGACTATGACAGCGGTGCTGCAAGCTCTAATCCCAGCTCCAGAGTACACTACTCAGTTCAGCGCAGTTTAAAGACCGCCGTAAGGGTCACGCTGATACTTTTTTTGCGGGTTCCTGTGTTGTAAATGCCATAATCCGACACATCAGTGGAATATGGCTCTGTGATCTGGAATACTCCGGCGCGGGCTTCTTGCAGTTTGCCCAGTTTGGTCTTGGCGGAGCCGGAGATCTCAGTGGCACGAGCCAAAGCATCGGACGTAGCTTCAGATAGTAGCTGCTGCTTCAATTCCGGCAGCTTGGTATAGAGGTATTCCAGATTCGAGTTTTGTAACACCATCCCGCGTTCAGCGAAGAAATCTGGATTCAGGGACAGCTCACCGATTTTCTCCAAGTCTTCTGAGAGCACTGTTATGCTCTGATTCAGGGTGTAGCCCACCATGTTTCCATAATTGTCATGCCTGGGGAAGCTGGTAACTGGCATCACGCTTTGATCATCCTCCGGAATGCCCTGCGCGCTCAGATAGTTCTGGAAAGCCTTCAGATCGGCACTCATCCCTTTGTAGCCGCTGCTCAGTTCCGCGGTTTCCACGTTTTTGGAGAAACTGAGATTCCACTTCACGAGATCTGATTCAAAGAGTTTGCTGGCATAACCCACCACTCTGAGGCTGGTGGCAGCTTGACGGCTCTGCCAGAAGAAGAGGGCAAAGATGCTGATTCCCACGATGAAGGCGATACCTAATATGGCAAGATGGTTTTTGGATTCTTTCATCCACACGAGGATACCCAGAACTACAAGAACCAGGATCAAAATGATGAAATAGGGCATGATTATCTCCTTAAATGTTTTCTACAATAAGCCCCAACGGCGGCGCAGATACAGCTCCAGGCAAAACGCCAGGATGAACAGACTGAGCACATACCATTTTTTGTATAGCGGCAAATCCCGGCTTTCAATACGCTCGATAATCTGGGCCGGGACGGGACTGTATGCCGCGTCGAACATGGTTTTCCCCCTGCTTTCGCTACTGATGTACTGCAGCAGCGGCAGATTGAAATCGAAGTCACGATCTTCCACCTTGCCCTTCGATATCACAAAGCGACCACTACTCTTCTTCCCCGCTTCGTTGATCTCGAAACGGTATTGTCCGGGCTCAGAAAGGTCGCTGATAAAGCCGTATTCGCTGCCTTCCCGAGTCATGAAATCCCGGGTAAGTTCCTTGCCCTCTTCGTCATAAATCGTGATCTGCGGATTCCCATCCAGATCTGTGCCGCGAATTTCATCTTCCGCTCTGAGGCGGATGCGGATCTCTTCACCTTGCAGATAGCTGCTCTTGTAGATCGCGGAATAGGCGCCCAAAGCCTTGTTACTGAGCCAGGTGAGGATATTCACCATCATCTTCTGATAGCCGCCTTCCGTACTCTGCAGTTGCCAGCGCCACAGATTCAGAATACTCATCCCCAGGCTGCGCCCTTTGGCCCCCTGGGCAATCACGATGGCGGGTGAATTCTGCGGATTATTCATGGTAGCAAGCACTTC
>JAEWNJ010000123.1 GCA_023392795.1 Candidatus Cloacimonadota bacterium | reverse complement strand
TGAAGCACTTCCCCACCTTCAACATGGATGATAGCTACGGCAAGCCCGTAACAGAATTCACATCCCTGGCCTTTGATCAAGTCAGCTTCCGCTATCCCGGCAAGGAAGACAAAGTGCTCGATGAACTCAGTTTTGAGCTCGCCATTCCGGAACGAATGCTGATCTTAGGAGCTACAGGGGCGGGTAAAAGCACGGTGGCAAACCTGATCCTGGGCTTGCTCCCCATTGAACAGGGACATATACGGGTAAACGGCGAAGACATCGAAACGCTGCAGATAAAGAGCCTGCGTGATGTGGTGGCTTACGTGCCTCAGGAGCCATCGCTGTTTAGCGGCAGCATCAAAGATAACGTGATGCTTGCCAATGATCAAGCCAGTGAAAGCGAGTATCAGACAGCCATGGACACAGCGCAGTTGAGCAGCGAGATCGCCCTCTTTCCAGATAAAGACAATACCAGGGTCGGACATCGCGGTTTAGACGTTTCGGGTGGACAAAAGCAACGCGTCACCATCGCCAGAGCATTGATCAAGAAACCCAAACTCCTCATTCTGGACGATATCACCGCTTCTTTGGATGCTGAAAACGAGGAAAAGCTCTGGCAAGCCATCAATATCCACTATCCCGATACCGCTGCGATCGTGATCTCCCACCGCTTATCAACGCTGCGTTATGTGGATTCGGTACTCTTCATCGATAGTAAGGGCCGGGGGCATAAGGGCAAGCACGAAGAACTGGTGTTTGGGAACAAAGAGTACCACGATTTCTTACACGAACACCTGAAGAAATAACTGCCATAGTCAATACCGCTGCGGGCTTCCGAGCAATCAACTTCTAGTGATCCCTCCCTCTCTTGATGGCATTTATCACTTTCCAATCAAGCCCTTATCAAGCCTTAACTCTTAAGACTTGATAAGGGTCAGATAACTACTTGATCGAGAGCCTGAAGAGGGAAACAAGGTCAGAAGTAAGTGGAAAAGCCCATCAGTAGTACAAAAATCGTATGTGTTCTAATTCTCAGGGGCACTTGTCATTAAACATATTTATATCGATATATATGTGTTGATATGCCAACAAAGTCATTGACAGCTTTTCGCTTGAAATAAAGTTAGAGACAAAAGCGAATTTACTGGAGATGACCTCTTATGAACGATCAGTTGCAAGAACTCTTAAGCAAGGTTTATGAGGAAGGCGTAGCCAAAGCAAACGCCGAAGCTGAGAAGATATTGGATAAAGCCAAGTCCGAAGCCCAGGCTATTGTAGATAAAGCCAAAGCTGAAGCAGAGGCGAAGCTGGCAGATGCCACCAAACAATCTGCCGAGCTGAAGAAAAACACCGAAGGTGATCTCAAAATGGCTGGCAATCACACCCTGAGCGCCATGAAGCAAAAGATCACTGATATCCTGATGTTGAAAAACATCGACACTGGTGCAAAAGCTGCCTTTTCCGATGTCCACTTCGTGCAGGAACTGGTGAAAGAAGCCCTGAGCAGTTGGAAACAATCCGGAGCCAATCTTAGCCTTGCCAAATCCTTGGAAACAAAGCTGGATGGAGCATTCCTGGCATCACTGAAGGAAAGCTTTGAGGGTAAGCTGAATATCGATTTTAACCCTCAGATCAAGGCCGGGTTCAGCATCTCCCCCGCCGATGGCAGCTACAAGCTCAGTTTCAGTGACGAAGACTTTGCCAATCTCTTCAAGAACTACTTGCGTCCCCGTACGGCTAAGATTCTTTTCGAAAGCTAGTAATGGCCATGCAGTACTATTACTTTATCGCCGGCTTGCCAGGCATCTCGCTGGACGATACAAAGCTCAGCTATACTCCGGAGCAGTTCAGGCAGGATGCTGCAGCCCAGCTTAGCGAAAAAGATTTCGCGTTGCTGATGTTATTGCATCTTCCTGAGGATATGCAAAACCTGCTTGGATACCTGTACAAGGACGATCGTGATCCCGATCCTGAAGGTATTTATACTCGCGAATTTTGGGAAGAATACCGTTTATATCTCCTTGCCAGGGTGGAGAATAGAGATCTGGATGTAGCTCCGCAATTTTCTGGACTACCCTCTGTTATCTCTGACATTCTGGTGAAAGCACTATCCTGTGAGGATATGCCTCCCCGAGAGCAGGTGGAACACGAGCTGCTTTCTGGTTTGTTCACCTTTACTGCCAAGCACCCTAATAGCTTTATCAACAAGTGGTTTGAACTGCAACGCGAGATCAAGAACATCCTGGCTGCCATCAATGCCCGACACCACAATATGGAGTTCGCGCAGTATCTCATCGGAGATGATGAAGATGTGCAAAACATCGCCAAAAGCCACGCGGCAGATTTGGGGTTGGGTAAGGATCATCCCGTGTTTGATAGCATTATGCGCATCTGGGAGCAAAACAATATCCTTTACCGGGAACGAGGCTACGACATCTTCCGGGCCAAATGGATCGACCAACAGAACTTTTTCGAGTACTTCAACATCGACCGTATCTTGGGGTATTACACCAAACTGCGCTTGGTCAATCGCTGGCTGAAAGCAGATGCTAACTTAGGAAAAGAAGTGTTTCAAGACACCCTGGATAAGCTGGAAAACAGCTTTAGTTTTCCTGAAGATTTCAATATAAAAATTAAACATAAATAGAAGGTAACACGATGACCAAAGGTATAGTGAAAGGAATTATCGCCAATTTGGTGCAAGTAGAAGTATCGGGTCCTGTGTCCCAAAACGAGATCTGCTACATCAATCTGGGCGGAGTAAAGCTGATGGCCGAAGTGATTAAGGTGCTGGGAAACACTGCCTATACGCAGGTGTTTGAAAGTACACGCGGCCTCAGACCGGGAGATACGGTAGAGTTTACAGACCACATGCTGGAAGTAAAGCTGGGTCCCGGTATGCTTTCCAAAAATTACGATGGATTGCAGAACGACCTGAACAAAATGCAGGGTGTTTTCCTCACCCGTGGTGAATATACAGATCCCCTGGATGAAGATTCCACTTGGGAATTCACCCCTCTGGCCAAGCCCGGCGACAAAGTGAGCGGCGGAGACTGGTTGGGCAGCGTTCCCGAAAGCTGGATCTCGCACAAGATCATGGTCCCCTTCGGATTTGAGGGCGAGTATACGGTGAAAAGCATGGCGCCCAAAGGCACTTACCAGATCACGGCAACTATCGCAACGATCACCGATTCCGAAGGCAATGACATCGAACTGAACATGATCCAGAGATGGCCGGTGAAGATACCCATCAAGTGTTACACCGAAAAACCCCGTCCCTTTAAACTGATGGAAACCGGGGTGCGTACTCTGGATACTCTGAATCCGATGGTTGAGGGTGGCACAGGCTTTATTCCCGGTCCCTTCGGTGCGGGCAAGACAGTGTTGCAGCATTCCATCTCCAAGAACGCCGATGCCGATATGATCATCTTTGCCGCTTGCGGTGAACGTGCAAATGAGGTGGTGGAGATGTTTGTAGAGTTTCCAGAGCTTGACGACCCTCGTACCGGACGCAAGCTGATGGAGCGTACCATCATTATTTGTAATACTTCAAACATGCCCGTGGCAGCACGTGAAGCTTCTGTATACACTGCCATGACCATAGCCGAGTACTATCGGAACATGGGGCTCAAGGTATTACTTCTCGCTGATTCTACCTCCCGCTGGGCACAAGCTTTGCGTGAAATGAGTAACCGCATGGAAGAATTACCCGGACCTGATGCCTTCCCCATGGATCTACCTGCCATCGTGTCAAACTTCTACTCCCGGGCGGGATTTGTGTACTTGAAGGGCGGAGCCACAGGTTCCATCACCTTTATCGGTACAGTATCACCCGCCGGTGGCAACCTGAAGGAACCCGTCACTGAATCCACCAAAAAGGCTGCCCGCTGCTTCTACGCCCTTTCTCAAGCCCGCGCGGATAGTAAGCGTTATCCTGCCGTGGACCCGATAGATTCCTATAGTAAGTACCTCGAGTACCCGGAAGTTATGGAATATCTGAATACAAACGTCAATCCGAACTGGGTAAATGATGTGGTACACACCAAGGACATCCTGCTTCGCGGACGTGAAGCGCAGGAACAGATCAACATCCTCGGTGACGACGGCGTACCGCTGGCTTATCATGACAAATACTGGAAGAGCGAACTCGTGGACCGGATCATCCTGCAACAGGACGGTTTTGACAAGATCGATCAATCCACTCCGATGAAGCGTCAGGAATACATGCTGGAATTGATTCTGGGCATCTGCGCTATGGATTTTGTGTTTGAGAGCTTTGAGGAAGTGATGCCATACTACATCAAGATAATCAATATCTGTAAGCAGATGAACTATGTGGAATTCGACAGCCAGGACTTCAAGAAATACGAGAACGACCTGAAGAACACACTCGAGGAAAGGAGAGCTAAATAATGGCAACACAAGCTTTTCAAAAGATCTATACTAAGCTCAATTCCATTACCAAGGCTACCTGTACCGTCAGAGCCACGGACGTCGGGAACGATGAATTGGCTACGGTGGCAGGACGCCTGGCGCAGGTTGTGAAAATCGTGGGTGAAGACGTGACTCTGCAGATCTTTGCTGGTACGGAGAACATCGGAACTGATGCCGAAGTAGTCTTTTTTGGTCAGGCCCCTACATTGAAAGTTGGTACCGATCTGGCCGGACGTTTCTTCAATGCCTATGGCGATCCCATTGATGGCGGCCCGGATGTATCCGGTGAAGAAGTGGAGATTGGCGGTCCATCAGTGAATCCGGTTCGTCGTAAACAGCCTTCAGAGCTGATAGCCACAGGTATTGCCGGTATCGATCTGAATAATACCCTGGTCACAGGACAAAAGATCCCCTTCTTTGCCGATCCTGACCAGCCCTACAATGAAGTGATGGCGATGGTGGCCCTGCGCGCTAAGAGTGACAAGATCATCCTGGGCGGTATGGGACTTTCCAATGATGACTATCTATTTTATAAACACGCCTTTGAAAACGCCGGTGTGATTGATCGCATCATCTCGTTTGTAAATACCACTGAAGATCCCACTGTGGAGCGTTTGCTAGTACCAAATATGGCTCTTTCAGCCGCTGAGTTCTTCGCTGCGGAAAAAAACGAGAAAGTGCTGGTGCTACTCACCGATATGACCCTTTATTGCGATGCGCTTTCGATCGTTTCGAACCGCATGGATCAGATTCCCTCCAAGGATTCCATGCCCGGCTCACTGTATAGTGATCTGGCCAAGCTTTACGAAAAAGCCGTGCAATTCCCGGACGGCGGATCAATCACCATTATCGCGGTTACCACCCTCTCCGGCGGAGATATTACCCACGCCATTCCCGATAATACGGGTTACATCACTGAAGGACAGCTATTCCTGAAACGTGATACGGATATCTCAAAGGTGATCGTGGATCCATTCCGCTCACTATCTCGTTTGAAACAGCTGGTGATAGGGAAAAAGACTCGTGCCGATCATCCCCAGGTGATGAATACAGCAGTTCGTCTCTATGCCGATGCTGCCAACGCCAAGACAAAACTGGAAAACGGGTTTGATCTCTCAGACTATGACGAACGCGTATTAGACTTCGCCAAAGAATACTCCAATGAAATCCTTGCCATCGACGTAAATATCGATACCGACACCATGCTTGATACTGCCTGGAAGCTCTTCCAAAGACACTTCAGCCAGGCAGAAATCGGAATCAAAGATGAGTTTATGAAGCTGTACTGGAAGAAGGCATGAACCTCAAGTTTCAATACAACAAAATCTCCCAATTGCAGCTGATCAAACAGCTGGGAGTGCGGCAAAAAGCCCTGCCAACGCTGAAGAACAAGGAATCTGCCTTGCGTCTGGAAGTGAAGAGAGCCAGGGATAAAGCCGCAGAGCTGGATGCCACTATAAGGGAAAGGACCCAGGATCTGGATGTCTTTATGAAGCTCTGGGGGGAATTTGATCCGCGCCTGATCTCGATCAAACACGTGGAGATCAAGACTCGTAAGATAGCTGGCGTGAAGACCCCTCTCCTGGAAGATATTCAATACGAGATCGCACCGTTTAATCTCTTCACTGCCCCGTCCTGGTATCTGGATGGCATTGTGATGCTCAAAGAGCTGTCCCGCTTGCAGATCGAACGAGAGTTCTTCGTACGCAAGATGCATATTTTGGAGCAGGTACGCAAGAAAACCACGCAAAAGGTCAATCTCTACGAAAAGGTGCAGATCCCTGCTTTTGAAGATGCCATCCGCCGTATCAAACGCTTTATGGAAGACGAAGAGAACCTCTCCAAAGCTGCGCAGAAGATCCTCAAAGATCGGCTGGAGGAATTGCAATGATCGAAAAGATGAAGAAATACAGCTTCGTGCTCTACCATCTTGATTATCAGGACTTTCTGGCGCAACTCCAGAACCTGGGCATGGTGCACATCATCCGCTCCACCGACGAAACGACGGATGAATTGCGGCAAAACCAGGAAATGATCAGTC
Organism: Candidatus Cloacimonadota bacterium; assembly: GCA_023392795.1. Classification (GTDB taxonomy): domain Bacteria; phylum Cloacimonadota; class Cloacimonadia; order Cloacimonadales; family Cloacimonadaceae; genus UBA5456. Next base: position 21,338 of record JAEWNJ010000123.1, on the reverse strand, counting down.
AGTATGCTGAAAGCATCAAGTTCATCAGCAAGTTTCAGGATGAACGCCCCAAAGGTAGCACCAATCTTCCCACCAAGGCCTTGTTGAACCAGATAAATAAAGCCAGAAGCGAAAAGGATAACCTGCTTCGCCAGCGCGATGGCCTCGTAAAGCAGAGTAAGGATCTGGAGCCTTGGGGTCATTTCGATTATGACTTGGTTCAGCGGTTGAAAGCAAATGGCATCGGTGTTGAATTCTACCACTGCCTCAAAAACCACTTCAAGGCAGAATGGGTGGAAGAATATACTGTGAGCGTAGTGGCTGAACGTTCCGGCAGCGTGTATTTCGTGCTTCTTTACACTGGAGACAAACCGGTCATTGAGGCGGATACATTTAGCTTTCACTCCCATACTTTGCAGGAACTGGAAACTGAACTGAAGCAAGTGAAGGATCAACTGGAAGCTATTGACGGTTTCTTTGCTGATAATGCTCAGATTGCCACGGAGATGTTTAGCCGCGAAATTGCCCGCCTGACCACCATGTATGACTTTGAAGATGCCACCTTGCAAGGCGTATCTGAAGCCGACGATCATGTCAGGGTGCTTAGCGGATGGATCCCCGTATCCAGGGAAGACGGATTGATAGAATTCGTCAAACAGCAGAACGTGATCCACTTTGCATCTGAAGCCAAGATGGAAGATAATCCCCCCATCCGGCTGCGGAACAATTGGTTCTCGCGACTTTTTGAACCCATCACAAAGATGTATATGCTACCGAAGTACAATGAGTTTGATCTTACTCCTTTCTTTGCACCGTTCTTCATGCTCTTCTTCGGATTCTGCAACGCCGATATCGCCTACGGGATTATATTGGTGCTGATCACCCTGGCCCTCAGGCTAAAGATCAAGGATCAGACCATACGAGGATTCCTGACCCTGATTACTCTGTTTGGAGTATCGTCTATCATTATGGGCTGGGTAATGGGTACCATTCTTGGCTTTGACATGAAAGAGATACCATCTCTGGGCGAGAAGATACTGGTACGTGATACCAACCAGATTTTCAACCTGGGCTTGCTCCTGGGTGTGATCCAGATCCTCTTTGGCATCGCGATAGCAACCGTGAAGAAAATGCGTCAGGCCGGCTTGATGAACGGACTCAGTTCCATTGGGACTTTTTTCTTTATCGGCACCCTGGCAGTATATGGAGCGCAGCAATTGGGCACTGACATCTCGGCAGTGCAGCCTTACCTAAAGTATCCCATGCTGGTAGGATTGGCCCTGATCCTGCTCTTCAACCAACCCGGGAAAAACCCACTAGTGAACGTCGCTGGTGGCCTGTGGGTTCTATACAATATGGTCACGGGATTCTTTGGCGACATTCTGAGCTATATCAGGCTATTTGCTCTCGGCGTATCCAGCGGTATTCTGGGCTTCGTGATAAACAGCATTGGATCTCAGATGCTCGGAATCCCCATCGCCGGCCCCGTAGTATATGTGATCTTTCTGATTGCGGGGCACTCATTGAACCTGGCCTTGGGAGCTCTTTCCGGCTTTGTACATCCCCTTCGCCTAACCTTTGTGGAGTTTTTTAAGAACGCCGAGTACGTTGGACCCGGCATTGAATACAAACCATTTTCTAAATCTTAAGGTAAAATATTAGGAGGTTTAATGAACCCGGATACCTTAAACACAGTAGCACAAACCACAGTCACTGCCATGGCGGGCGGAAATCTGGCGTATTTCCTGGCCTGGATCGGAATCTTCCTGATGGTGGCACTTTCCGGTATCGGAAGCGCATGGGGAACGGTTATCGGTGGCAGCGCAACCGTGGGAGCCTTGAAGAAACGGGATGACATATTCCCGAATTGCATGATTCTTTCCGCATTGCCCAGCACACAAGGGCTTTACGGTTTTGGAGCGTTCTTCATTCTGAATGGACACATCACCCCAGAGATTAATATGATCCAGGCTTGTGCCATCCTTGGCGCTGGTCTTATCATGGGGATGGTGGGGTTGATCTCAGCTTATCAACAATCCAGAATCGTAGCTAATGGTATCGAGAGCTTGGGAGCGGGAAACAACGTGTTTTCTCAAACCTTGATTCTGGGCGTATTCCCGGAACTATATGCCATCGTGTCATTCGCGACCTGTTTCCTTATCTCAGGCGTGATCCCCGGCTTGGCATAGATATCCAAAAGGCCCATCATTTGGCACGTCTTAATGGCGTGCCTTTTATTTGCTTTAAAACAGCTTATCGTAGTCCTTGAGAAACTTGCGTAGCTGATCTTCCGCAGCGGGGATATCCGCTTTGCCATCCAGAGTGATAGGCTCAGAATAGCGGATTCTTACCTTCGCAAAGGGTTTAGGGAAACGGAAGCGATCCCAGGAATTGAAGACCCATTCTCGCGAAGCATCGCAGGCCACTCCCACCACTGGGATTCTGGCCAGGATGGCAATTTGCCAGAGCCCGTGATGAATAGTACCCACCGGCCCTTTGGGTCCATCCGGAGTAATTGCCAAAGAATTCGTTCTCGCCCAGCGCAGCATTCCCTTCAGGGCTTCTGAGCCTTGACGGGTGCTCGAACCTCGAACCGGGATGAATCCCAATTCCTCAACCGGACCGGCGATGAGTTCTCCGTCTTTGGAAGACGAGATCATAACCGCCGCAGGATCTCCGGCACGTTGCAGGGTGCAATACATCAGGTTCCTATGCCAGAAAGCGTAGATCACGGGCTCCTGCTCCTTAGTGGGTTGATTGACCACCTCAAAGCGGATTGATGCCCGGAATGCCCTTAGTAACAGCGCAGCAAGCTTGCGTTCCAGATAGAATACCAGTTTAGACATAGGTTTCCAATAGATGCCCGATTATTCTGGGTACTTCCTGGCTGGGCTTTTTGTCGCTCAGCATAGCTCGCAATTTATAAAGCTCTTTCAATACCATTTCTCGCTTAAAACCGCCGGGCAAGATATCTCTGAGCCTGTCATTGATCATCGCGGCATTCATCTGGCTCTGCACCAATTCCGGAAGAACATCCCTATCCAGGATGATATTGGGCAATCCGATACGCGATATCCTTACGAAATAACGCCCAATCAGATAGGAGACAGGATTGGCTTTGTAGCATATCACACATGGCGTGCCGATGTACGAGGCTTCCAGGGTCACTGTACCAGAAGTACAGACCAACGCACCGCAGTATTTCATCATTTCGTAATTGTAGCCATCAACGATATGCAGATTTGGGAGTCTATGTCCTTCCAGCATATCCATAAACATACTATGGTTTACATTTTTGGATTTGGATAGCAGAATCTCATGGTCTGGCCAGGCGGAGGCCGCTTTCAAAAATTCGGGCAGCATCTTTCTGATCTCTGTATCCCTACTGCCAGGAAAAAAGCCCAGCCATTTCTTACTCTCATCCAGCCCAAAGAAGCGGGCAAATGACAGACGATCCAATTTGATGGCAATCTCCTCCGCTATTGGGTGACCTACGTAAGTGCTGGTGACATTGTGAATATCCAACAAATCCTTTTCAAATGGTAGAATGCAGGCAGTATGACGTACATTTGCCTTTAGCTTGAAGACCCGTTCATGTTTCCAAGCCCAAAACTGAGGACAAATGTAATACAGGACTGGAATGCGATACTCATCAGCGATGTGCGCGACCCGCATGTTTAAGCCCGGATAATCTGCCAGGATAACCAAATCTGGCTTTTCCCCGGCAAAAAGCTTCCTGATGAGCTGTTGTACTTTGATGAAGAATGCGAGGTGCTTGATCACCTCCACAAAGCCCATCACTGCAAAGCGCTGGAAGGGAAACAGGGGTTTCAGACCCTGAGCCTGCATTTTTGGGCCTCCGATGCCGATATGTCTATATCTCTTGCCGTCTGCCGCCAAAGCCTTCATCACAAGCTCACAATGCAGATCGCCACTGCTTTCGCCCGCCAACCAGAAGATGGTGATTTCTTTCATGGCTCTAGTTCACGGCCAGTAAGCCTAAAAGCGTGAGTGGAGTAACTATGGCCGCCGCGATCAACACCCCAAAAAAAATGTATAGCAGGGATTTCCAGTATGTTATGCCAAATATGCGGGCAGCCAGACTCCCCGTCCAGCCACCGGTGCCAGGCAAAGGTATGCCCACGAACGTCACCAGACCTATTGCCTCATACTTCTCAATGGCTTTACCCTTGCGGCGAGTACGGGCAAACAGCCATTGGGTGATCCGGTGTCCCACAGGAATCTTGCTGACCAGGGCAAAGAAACCTTCCAGCCCTAACAGCAACAGGGGAATGGGAACCATGTTTCCGATTACCGAAACTAACACTGCCTGTGGCCAGGGAATCTGGAACAGGAGAACCGCCACAGGGATAGCCCCACGCAGCTCTATGATGGGTAACATGGAGATGATGAACACAATCAGAAAGGGATTCAATCCCATCGAGTTTAGCCAGGATACGGTCTTGTCTGCAAGTTCTGAGGCATGAAGCCCCGCGCTGCACATGAGCAGTATTGCCACGATGATCACAGTCTTGTAGTTTACAATTCTCAAGATGAAACTCCCTGATATTATAACGGTCATGAAATCCGCATCAGCCCATTTCTGTCAATCCCAATTTCTCATCATAGTCCGCTTGCAATAAAAATCTTGACGGATTGTTAACTGGTCAGCCTTGTGGTTAAAGTATGATATCTCATTTATTCGTAACACATATAGGAGTACCCATGAAAAGACTATTGCTGCTCTTGGCAATACTATCTGTCGTCATCGGCGCGCATGCCTTTGTGTCAGAAACTGCCTCTCTTGAAAACTTCCTGATCCGTTCTGAGACAGCCTGCGCTTATGACAACTGGATATCTCACCTCGCTGAAGGAATCGCAATTACCAATTACAATCTCTATGCCCCCTACGACCGTCAAAGCAATGGATTTGGAGACTATGTAAGCCCCACAACCGAGCAATTAACCGCCTGGGGCAACATTGTGGATCTCTTTCTGGCAGGACTGCTGGAAGAGGCACAAGCCGCTGTAATAGCATCAAACTTCCCCTATCAGGTGGTCGAGTTTCACGATACCGACAGCGGCAGGACCTATTACATGCTCAGGGAAATCCCAAACATGGATGAGATCGATGATAACGGCACTCAGGATCCTTATGATGACGAGATTGGCGCTTTCTCCTATGGCTGGGGTTTATACATTTACAATCCTGAGGCTACACGCCCCATCATCCTCACAGTGCCTCACCCCACAGATGATTTTGCCACCCCTATCATGGGTTATGACGCCCTCACCATTTGGGATGCTGCCTTTTTGATGATCAATGGAGCCGGACGCGAAGTAAAGTGGACCAATCAGGGTACTTTTACAAATACAAAATCACTTAGCGATCCCACTCGTAACGAGAATCACGTATTCAACGTCAGCTACAAGAAGTTTGCTGATCTTATCAGAGCTGAGACGGGGAAACGTGAGTTTTCCTTTCAGGTTCACTCCTACGATTGGAACCGCCATCAGGGGTATACGGATAACCAGATTTCTGCTGGGTACAACAAGCTTTGCCCCAATCTTCCCATCCGCGATCTGAGCAGCCTGAAGCTGGATCTGATCAACCGTGGCGATCATCTGATGATTCCAGCCAATACCATCGGTACTCATGCAGATGTGTATCTGAACCAATATTACTCGGTGAATTACTCGGTTCATGATTTCTACTTTGACGATGGTGAAAACTACTATCCTGTGAACGACCAGGTCGACCTGCCAGCCTACTCCCAAAATCGCCAGATGGTCTATACCCTGAACGGCTGGAACGATTATGACAGCTTTGAGCCCTTCTTTCATATTGAGATGGACGAATTGCCCAATGCCTATGAAGAGACTGAGAACAACTACAAATGGTTCTACGGCTGGAATGAAACTGCTCGGATGTGGGATTTTAATAACCTCTTCACCAGAACCCGGCAGTACTACGGACGTTGGGTAAACGATCTGAATTCCCTGTATGATGATCTTTTCGCCATGAACGACGCCATGCTTCCCTCACCAGTGCAAAACCTGAGAGTGATCAATACTTCTATGTATTACGTGACGCTGGGCTGGGATCGCACTGACTCCTATGATTTTGATTCTTATGAGATCTTGTATTCCACTTCACCCATCAACGGCGATAACTTCCAAGTCTTTGACCGTGGTAATAGCGCTTTTCTAGCTTCTCAGGCCTGCGAGAGAATAAACGTGACAGGGCTCAGCAACACTGCGAACTATTACTTCAAGGTTCGCGCCCGCGACAAGAATGGTAATTACTCTCTACTCTCAAATGAAGTTACCACTGCTCCTGCGCCTGCCAACATATCAAGCTTTACCACCCACGGTATGGGCAGTTTAATCCGCCTCTACTGGACGGTAAGCGGTCAAAGCGGGCTCCAGGGCTATAAGATCCACCGTGCAGGCAGTAACGGTACTGACCTGGTAATCTCATCCTATGAAGACAATCCAAATCTTCTCGTGGGCTCTAACAGCTATGAATTCTTTGACTATGAAGCCTTACCCGGAGTGGATTACATCTATACTCTGGGCATGGTGGATGGTACCGGTTTTGAATTCATTCACAATGTCCCCCAGAATGCAGCCTTGGGTCAGATGCGTAACTTGGTCTTTAGCACTGTCAGTGGTTCTCATTCGGATACCCTCGTGCTTGGCAACAATGCCTACGCCTCTGATGGCCAGGACGCTTATTGGGATGTTACCAAAGGTAATCCTTCCAGCAATTACGTTTGGATCGCCTCATGGCAACAGTATTGGGGTAGTTCTGGCACCCAGCTTTCCCGGGAAGTACGCGCAGGATATGACCTGAACGCAGATATCAAGAGCTGGACCTTGCGCGTTCGTTCCGATCGCATCAATATCCCCTTGCAGATTGCGTTGGATCAGGTTACCCGCAGCGAAAAGATGTTTTTATACGATTCCGGCACCTGGCACGACCTCAGTACTGGCCCCTATCAGTTCACTGTGGCAAATAGTAACATCCGCACCATGACCCTGTACTGGGGAAATCTGCAACCCACCGCCAATCACTCCTACATTGCAAATCGCATCTACCAGGGCGGTGAAGCTATAAACATGTACTGGAGTTTCCAGAATAGCTTCCTGGTGGATCACTTTGATCTTTACATCAAAAATGCCACAGACAGTCTGTCGATCTTGGAACACAGCCCTGTGACTACTACGAACTACAGCTACATCCTTCCCCAAAGCATCGATATGCCTGGAGCCAAGATCTACATCGACGTCGTGGCAGTGGATGGAATCCGCAGTACTTACGCCTCTGCCCACACTTTGGCTTTTGTACCCAAAATGAACTTGTTTTACTGTGAACCAGGCTGGACTACTCGCACAAATCCATTTGTAAATCTGAATCTCGATGTTGCTACTCTCTTTGGCGCAGGTGCCGAAGTTTTCACCCTTGGTGAGGCATGGACGCCTTCGCCAAGCTTTGATCATGGTGTCCCTTATTTTGTGCATGCTACGGATTACCTCTTTAACAGCACAACTTCTGCGGTGCTAAGCGGAGAAAGCTCTATCGTCCTGAATCCGGGATGGAACTTGGTGGCCAATCCCCATCTTTGCGCATACAATCTCTCTTCGCTGAGATTCTTCGTGGACAGCGTACTATTCCGCTACAGTGAAATGATTGATCAGGAACTCATCTCAAGGGCGGTATATGTGTATCGCGAGAATAGCTATCAGATGGTGAACGCCATCCAAGCCCAGGAAGCTTTCTTCATCTATAATTATGCACCAGAAAGCATCGTGGTGGAGCTGAACTTCTTCCCCTACTTCGCTGCCCCGCAGATTAATCCCCCTGCTCCGAACTGGTCTATCGACGTTACCGCATCCGGTGCAGATAAAGATAGCTTCCGCTTTGGTGCCAGCCCCATCGCCACCAATGATTTCGACTTCCGCGTGGACATGCCCAAAGCTCCGGAAAAGCTTCTCTTCCCATCGATTACCACCTATCTATACAATCCCGATAATGCCGATGTGAGGCTGCAAGAGGAATTCAGAATGAATTTCCTAAATCAGGATGATGAAATGCTCTTCAATTTCTCCCTCATCGTCCCGGATTCCAATCCTGTAACCTTCAGCTTCAATCCCGTCAATATCCCTCAATCCTGGACCCCTCGGTTTGTGCTGGAAGGTATCCCCATGACCATCACAGAAGACGCAGTATACGAGTTTATACCCACGGAATCGGGTACATACAATGGCTATATCAGGGTCAGCAACCATCCTGTAAGCAACCAGGATCAAGTGCAAAGTGTCATCACCGGATTGAAAGTATATCCCAATCCCTTCAATCCCGTCACAAACATCAGTTTCCTCAATCCAGTTACTCAGGATCTGAAGGTGGATATCTTCAATATCCGCGGACAAAGAGTTTGTTCCCTGCATCGCGGAAGCTTGAGTGCCGGAATGCAAACGCTGACATGGCAAGGACGTGATGATAATGGCACCCCAGTATCGAGCGGAATTTACTTCGCCCGTCTCAAAGGGAAGCGCAGTAGCCAAAGCATCAAGATGATCTTAATGAAGTAAACCAATTCCATACAGGTTACAGCCCAGGGCAACACAAGACCCTGGGCTTTTGTTTCGCCCCCCTGTTCTTGCGTAGAGGAGCTAGCCTGAACGCCCTTTCAAGATTCGGCGGTACTATGTGTCCATTCCTGGCTTCCCTCGCTGTTCTAACCCACTTCCCACCCTCCTGCGTCCCACGGAAGAGGAATCCGGGTGGGTGGCAAGTGGCCGGGAAGCCAGTGAAGCCTCATACAACATTGGCTACCTTGCGGGCATTGATTATGTCATTTCAGAATAAACATGATAATAGGCATAACTAAATATGGATAATCGAGGTTCTGATTGATGACAAAGCTACCGAATAGCGGGGATAAAGCTAAAGCCGGGCTTCTATGCCCGGCTTAAATGATGATTTTATGTTTTGGATTATCCTATCTCGCGACGAATCCTGGCGCCGATACCATTCAGCTTTTCTTCGATGCGGTCGTAGCCACGATCTATATGATAGATACGGGAAACTGTGGTGCTGCCTTCGGCTACCATCCCTGCCAAAACCAGCGCGGCACTTGCCCGGAGATCAGTGGCCATCACCTCGGCTCCGCTGAGCTTATCCACACCTTTTACGCTGGCAACGTTTCGATCCATTTTGATATTGGCCTGCAAGCGGTTTAGCTCGGCAACGTGCATAAAGCGATCGGGGAACACAGTGTCTTCAATGAAGCTGATGCCATCTGCCAGGCACATCAGCACGGTGAATTGAGCCTGCAGATCGGTGGGAAAGCCAGGATGGGGCAAAGTAATAATACTGGCTGGCTTGATCGTTTTCGGTGGGATCACAGTGATATCTTGACCCTCAATCTCCATAACGCAGCCGGCTTCGCGCAATTTATCCATCAACGGAGTCAGATGATCCAATTCGCAGCCGCAAACAGTGACTGGTTTGGTAGAAAGCGCTCCCGCGATGAGGAATGTGCCTGCCTCGATCCGATCGGGAATCATGGTCATTTCTACGGTGAACAAATCGTCAACGCCCTCGATGTAAAGTGTGGTGCTACCCCTGCCGCTGATCTTTGCGCCCATTTTGACCAGGAGATCGATGGTGGAATCCACTTCCGGTTCCATAGCTGCGTTGAACAAGCGGGTGGTTCCTTTGGCATACACGGCCGCCATCAGGGTATTTATCGTAGCTCCTACGGAGGACTTTTCGAAGTGGATATCCGCGCCGACCAGTTTATCCGCGGAAGCATTGATGTAACCGTGATCGATCTCGATGGTAGCGCCCAGAGCTTCCAGGGCTTTCAGATGAAGATCCACGGGTCTGGTGCCTATGGCACAACCGCCGGGAAAGCTTACTCTTGCTTTACCCAATCTGGCCACCAGCGGCCCCAATACATAGATGGAAGCGCGCATCTTGCTCACCAGTTCATAAGGAGCTTCGGGATAGCAAACGTCCTTGCTGTCTATGCTCATGGAACCCTTATCATAATCAACTCGCGCGCCAATAACTCTGAGGAGATGCGCCATGGTCTTCAGATCGATAAGGCTGGGGACATTGCGCAGAATTGACTTTCCCGGAGCCAGCAAACAAGCCGCCATCGCTGGAAGAATGGCATTCTTGGCTCCGCTGACGTATATTTTGCCGCTGAGTTCCCGATTGGGTTCGATGATGAACTTATCCATTTTATCCTCGTTTCTTTAGTATCAGGAACCGATCTCGGCCTGCAAGATCCTTCCCCATTTCCAAGCTTATGAAACCAGCCTTTTCTGTCAAGCGGAGCACTTGCTGCTGTTGCGTGCAGCCATGCTCAAAGGCCAGAATGCCATCGCTGGATAATCGCTTTGCCGCTTCATCAATGATGCGGCGGTAATATTCTAATCCATCGTCATCCGCCAGCAGTGCTGAAACGGGTTCATGATCCCGTACCATTGGATCCAGTTTTTCATACTCCAGACTGCTGATGTAAGGGGGATTGGAAATGATGATATCAAACAGCAGGGGTGCATCTGGAAAGAGATCAGCCTGATGCAGATATACATCCACCAGGTGCTTCCTGGCATTACGTCGCGCTACGTCCAGAGCATCAGAGGAAAGATCGGTGGCGTGGAGTTCCAGCTGCGGATGAAGCTTCTTGAGAGTGATCGCGATGATCCCGCTTCCCGTACCAATATCCAGGACCCGCATGCCGGGCCTGAGATACTTCCCCAAAGCTTCCACCAAAACTTCGGTATCGAAGCGGGGGATCAATACTCTGGAATCCACATAGAAACTGAAGCCGTAGAACCAGGCGCTTTGCAGAATGTATTGAGGTGGAATGCCGCTATTCAGCTTTCCAATCATGGCGCAGATTTCTTCATGTTGATCGTGGTCAGGATCTTTGGCAACAGCCAATTCGGTAATTCTAATGCCCAAGTATTCCGCGATCAAATGGCGTACATCGGCCACCGCCGCATTGGGCGCGAGAGCATAGTAAGGCTCAAGCCTCATGTTTGCCGGTGTGTAACAAACTCTTGCGGATTGTTACTTTACGTCCCTCATTGGAGAATTCCAGGTTGTCACTGAGATGGTATAAAAGCGATAATCCCCTGCCATGTTCCTTGATATCCAGCATCTGTTCATTCTTCACAGTGTCCAGCCATCTTTTATAGTCAAATCCCGGGCCTTCATCTTCCACGCTGATCACGATGTTTTCATCGGTGTTATCAATCTCAAGGCCGATATGTAGGTTTCTGGCATGGATCACGGGGTTATCCAGCTTTGCATTGATTACATTCTGCAGATCGCTATGCCCAAGAGCGCGCTCTTCCACCGACAAGCCCAAGGTGCCGTGGATAAAGGCATTATACACCATTTCATCCACGCAAACCAGCACTTCGTTGATCACATCGGAGTTTACCTTGAAGCGCTGTCTCAGATGTGCATTGAATACTTTGGAGATGTTAAATCTGGTGAAGTTCTGGGCGCTGATCTCATAACAAAACTTTGCTTTATTCAAGCTGGCAAAGAATCCCGAAATGTCATCGCGGTTTCCTTTGCGAAACATCAATTCCTGGATGGAGTGGATCATCTGCTTGGTATCGATTGGCTTGCGGATGAAGTCGCTGGCGCCTAAGCGGATAGCCTCGATGAAGTAATCGTGTTCCAGATAACCAGTCATCAGAATCACATCCAGGGACCTATCAAAATCCTGTCTTACCCTACCCAGAAACTCCAGCCCCGTCAAACCGGGCATTTCTATGTCGCAAATCACCAGATCATATTCATTTTTATAGATCTTGCGCAAGGCATCGCTGCCATTGTAAGCCGAATCTACATGGTACCCGCTGATGCTTAATATCGATTGCAGGGAGTTTACGATGGCGATGCTATCATCCACCACCAATATTCTGGCCTTGTCCCCCATTGACTACCCCAGATTGACTGTGAAGAGCTGGTTCAGCTTCAGCATGGTGAAAAGCTCGTACACGCTGTTTGAGCTGCGAACCACTTCGATATCTCCGCCCTTGGAAATGAAATCTTTGTAAAACAGCAGGATTTTACCGATGCCCGTGGATGAGATGTTTCGACAATCCAGCAAATCAAGCTCCAAAACCTTGGCTTCGCTTTGCATCACTTCGCTGAGTTTCTCCTGCAGGATGTGCGCGTTTTCACTATTAAGGATACCATCAATCTTCATGGCTGCGATGTTGCCAGTGATAGTGAGTTCGATATTCATAGCTGACTCCTTGGTCCTTTTCTGCTTTAGTACACCTTTAGCGCTTCTCTTTTTCATGTCAAGATTATTCTGCATAACCGCGTATTCTGCGCAGCACTTCACTTTGCACCTGCTGCGGGGCTATTTCAAACTTTTTGAATTCCAGAGAGTAGCTGGCGCGTCCCTGCGACAAACTCCTGATCCGCGTGGAGTAACCGAATATCTCCGAGAGCGGAATGTCTGCCACCACCTCCTGAAGGTATTCGTTGTGCCTGCGCATCACCTCTATCTTGCCACGCTTGGAATTGATATCCGAGATGATGTCACCCACAAAATCATCCGGCGAGTGCACAGTGAGCAGCATGATAGGTTCCATGATCACGGGTTTCGCTTCACGCAGCGCTCTGCCAATGGCCATGGATGTAGCAATCCGGAACGCCAATTCGTTTGAATCCACCGGGTTGTGATCTCCCCCAGTCAGTTCGATGGCCACGCGTTCCACATTGCCGCTGATCAGCGGTCCGTCTGAGAGCGCTCCCAAGGCTGCTTCCTCGATAGCTTTCCAATACTCCGACGGAATTTGAGTATCCGTGATGGAACATTTAAAGGTGTTCTTACAATCTTCAGGCAGATCCGCCAGGGCGATGGGACTGATCCGGAATTGCACCATGGCGTAATTTCCCTTTCCGTTCAGCTCGCGCTGGAATACTTCCTTCACTTCAGTGGTGTTGGTTATAGTCTCTTTATATGACACTTGTGGATTTCCCACATTTGCGGCCACCCCAAACTCGCGTTTGATGCGATCCACAATAATATCCAGATGCAGCTCACCCATACCCGAGATCAAGGTTTGGCCACTATCCTTATCTATATGGACCTTGAAGGTGGGATCTTCTTCTTCCATCCGTGCCAGAGCATTACCGAGGTTTTCCTGATCAGCCTTGGTCTTGGGCTCGATGGCGATCGAGATCACGGAATCGGGGAAATGCATTTTGGAAAGCACCACATCCATTCTGCCGTCGGTGATGGTATCGCCTGTCACCAAACATTTTGGCCCCACCACACAACCAATATCGCCGGCATGAATGCTGTCCAGATCGTTCTTTTTGTTGGACATCATTTGCAGTATGCGAGCCACCCTTTCCCGCTTGCCATTGGTGATGTTCAGGAAAGTGCCGCCCTTCTTCAGGGTTCCGGAATAAACGCGGATGTAGACCAGACGTCCTACATACTTATCGATCTGAACTTTAAAAGCCATCGCTACCAGCGGAGCATCGGGATCTGGAGGCAGGGGGACGGCCTCGTGACTTTGAGCGTCGAAAGCATGTGTATCGCCGATATCCAAGGGTGAGGGCAAATAGTCCACCACGGCGTTTAGTAAAAGCTGCAATCCCTTGTTCTTCAAGGAAGATCCGCATAGCACAGGGATGAAACCATGATCTATCGTACCCTTGCGAATCGCTTTGCGGAAAAGTGATTCTGGGATTTCCTCTCCTTCCAGATATAGCATCATCAATTCATCGTCATACTCGCAGACCGCTTCCAATAGGGCCGTTCTGGCATCTAGCGCAGAACCAACAAGTTTCTCCGGAATCAAGGTGTGGCTGGTCTGAGAGCCCTGAGTAAGAGGATCAAAATACCAAGCCTGCATACTCACCAGATCGATCACACCTTCAAAGCAATCTTCCTTACCGATGGGGATATTGATGGCTACTGCTTTGGGAGTAAGCCTATCGTGAATCATCTGGATCACACGCTCATAATCTGCGCCGGTTCTATCCATCTTGTTCACGTATGCCATGCGGGGAACATGATAACGATCGGCTTGATGCCACACTGTCTCCGATTGGGGTTCCACTCCACCTACCGCGCAAAATACGCCCACCGCCCCATCAAGGATTCGCAGCGAACGTTCCACTTCTGCCGTAAAATCCACGTGCCCGGGAGTATCTATGATGTTTATCTGATGATCCATCCAGGGGCAGGTCACGGTAGCCGACGTGATGGTGATGCCGCGTTCGCGTTCCTGCTCCATCCAGTCCGTAAATGCGTTACCGTCGTGCACCTCACCCATCTTGTGCAGAAAGCCTGTGTAATACAGAATCCTCTCTGTAGTGGTCGTCTTTCCGGCATCAATGTGTGCCATGATGCCGATGTTTCGTATCTTGGAAAGCGGACAATCCGCATCGCTCTTCATAATAAGTATCCTTTATTTAGCTCCTGAACGTGCTGAAATGATCTGATGCGCCATGATTCTGCGCAAGGTATCTTTGTCCACAAAAAAAGTATTGCCTGGCATTACGAAGAGTCATTCCACCCTGATTACGCGAACCGGCAACAGAAAGGCCGGATACAATGTCCGGCCTGAATCTTGTATGAATGGTAATGCTTTACTCGTATCTCAGAGCATCAATGAGGTTCAGATTTGCGGCTTTCCTGGCAGGATACCAGCCAAAAAAGATCCCGATCGCCATCGAGAAGCCTACCGAGAGCAGTACTGACCATGGCGTTACCGCGATACTCCATTTCATTGCGTCACCTACGATTTTCGCGGCTGTGAAACCAAGCACAATGCCCAATATACCGCCCATAATGCTGATGGCTACGGCTTCAATGATGAATTGTAGCAATACATCACGCTTTCCTGCACCCACAGCCATACGGATCCCGATCTCCTTGATGCGTTCGGTGACTGATACCAGCATAATGTTCATGATCCCGATGCCTCCTACCAACAGCGATATCCCCGCGATCGACGCCAATAGAATCGTCATGGTATTGGATACATCATTCGCCGTCTGTGCCAGATCGGTCTGTGATGTTACCACAAACTCCTCGCTGGTGGTTCCCCGATGCCTGGTTTGCAGTAGATCCATAATGTCCTGCTGCACTATGTGGATTACATCCCGCGAGCTGGCAGATACCAGGATCGTCATGTTACGCCAGCGATGCCCAAGCAATCTCGTATATACGGTGGTATAGGGCGCGATCACTGTATCGTCCTGATCGTTTCCCATCACGCTCTGTCCTTTGGATTTCAAGACACCTTTCACGGTGAAGGGGATGTTGCGGATGCGGATGATCTTATCTACTGGGTCCACATCGCCAAAGAGATTGTCGGCCACTGTCTTGCCGATAACGCATACTTTTGCGCCGTTTTCCACATCTGAGCTATGGAACAATTCTCCGCTACTCACTTGCATATCGCGAATAAAGAAGAAATCTGCATCCACGCCCGTGACACCGGTACGCCAGTTGTTTCCCTCGTATTTCAATTGCCCAAAAGAGTTATACACTGGGGTTGCATAGAGTATCCCATCCAGTTGATTCTTGATGGCTTCCACATCCTCGATTTCCAATAGATTCCCACCACCGGCAGCTTGACGCACAGTGGATTGGCTGAAGTTTGAATAAACCATGATCACGTTTGTGCCCATGGAATTCACCTGATCTTCCACGATCTTCTTCGCTCCCTGACCTATCGCCAGCATGGTAATCACTGCGGCGACCCCGATGATGATGCCAAGCATGGTTAGAAAGGTGCGGGTCTTATTTCGCGCTAGGGACTTGAAAGCGATTCGAATAATACCTAATACTGACATCGCTTAGTCCTCCTCATCGAGTTTGGGCAGGTTCTTCAGGTCTTCGCTGGCAATCCTGGGCTTGGGATTGGTTTTATCTGATATAATCAGACCATCCCGAAAGGTGATCTGCCGCTGCGCATATTGTGCGATGTCGTTTTCGTGCGTCACCAGAATCACGGTCTTACCTTGTGAATGCAATTCTTGAAACACCGCCATCACTTCGATGCTGGTTCTCGTATCCAGATTTCCGGTGGGTTCATCGGCTAGAATGAAGACGGGATCATTGACGATGGCACGAGCAATGGCAACCCTTTGCTGTTGACCGCCGGACAGTTGATTTGGGAAATGGCGGGCGCGATCCTCTATTCCCACGATTGATAGCGCCTTCATCGCCTTCTCATGCCGTTCGTGCAGGGAGCACCTATGGCAATACAACAAGGGCAATTCCACATTTTCCAAAGCAGTGGTACGAGGGAGCAGATAAAAGCTTTGAAACACATAACCGATCTTTTGATTGCGAATGGACGTCAGCTCTTCGTCACTCATCTCATGAACGGCAATCCCATCCAGGATGTAAGACCCCGTAGAAGCTTTATCCAAACATCCTAAAAGGTTCATAAAGGTAGTTTTACCGCTGCCGCTGGCTCCCATAATGGCAATGAATTCGCCGCGCTGCACCTGCAGATTCACTCCCCTGAGCGCATGCACGTGGATATCACCCATCTGATATGTCTTGGCGAGCGCTTCGGTTTGAAGCAGGGTACCGGACATCAGAACCTTCTCATGCCGGGTCCACCGGGGCTGTTGTTATTTGCGGCCTGTTTGGGATCTTTGTAGATGACGCCTGTCACCAGGACCGCATCTTCATCGAGGCCTTCGATCAATTCCACATAAGCTCCGTCAGAGACTCCTGTTTTTACCAGGACGGGGGTGGGCTCTTTGTCCTTTAGAATCCAGACCAGCGCTGAGCGGCTGGTGGGAGTTCCACCACCGAAACGCATTCCAGACCTTGCCCCCTTTGTTGCATCGCCCCGGGCTGACCTTTTTGCCTGGGTCGTATCGGCAGGCGTGCTGGATTTCGCCATTTCAGGCGCCTTGGCTTTCGCTCCTTGTTGCATTTTGGCCATGGCTTCTTCGCGCAGTTTGCTGCCTGCATTGAGCAATTCTTCATCCCATTTCAAACCAAAGAGCTCCCATACTTCTTTACTGGGGCGGAAACGCGTGGCCAGTTCCGGAATGCGAGTTATTCCTTCCCTGGATTGTACGATGAAGGTAACGTTGGTGGTCATTCCGGGCAACAGCAACCGATCAGGATTCTCGGCATCGATGATCACGCTATAGCTTACCACATTTGACTCATTGGTGGGGTTCAGACGTATCTGCTGCACACTTCCGGTGAAGCGTTGCATGGGATGGGCATCCACGTTGAACTCCACAGGCATACCAACTTTGATCTTGCCTATATCAGCTTCGTCCACTCCAGCCGTTATCTGCATCCGGTCGAGATTATTGGCGATCAAAAATAGCGTGGGAGAATTCAAGCTAGCAGCCACTGTCTGCCCTTCATCCACGTTTCTGGATACTATGATTCCATTGATGGGGCTGGTGATATATGCGTTGTCCAGGTTTTTCTGTGCACGCTGCAGGCTTAGTTGGGCGTTGGCGACGTTCTGCCGGGCAGTATCATATTTGAATTCGGCCTTGCGCAGATCATACTCTGGAGACATATTCTTTTGAAACAGTTCGGTCTGCAAATCCAGATCCAGCTTGGCTTCTGCCATTGAAGTAGTTGCTTTTGCGAGATCGCCTTTGCTGGCTTCCAAGCTGGTGCGAAGGATCTCGGTATCCAGTTTTGCCAGGAGTTCGCCTTTTTTCACTGTATCGTTGTAATCTTTATAAAGCTTTTCGATCTTCCCACTCACCTCAGTGCCGATATCCACCAAAACGTAAGGATTCAATGATCCTGTGGCTGTCACCACTTCCCTTACCGATCCCATGGATGCTGTGTCTGTACGCCATTCAGGAGCATTCTTTGCTTTCCGAAATTTAGTGAAGGCGATCATCACTGCGACGATCACCACAACGAGGACGATGTATTTCAGGTATTTTTTCATTGTTACCATTTACCTAAGATTTTGTTTGCCAGCAGGTAATTCACTGCTTCTTGCTTTTGTATGATCTGATAACGGTTTGTGTAATACTCGATATCAGAAGAGATATAATCCGTTCTAGTTTTATCCAGATCCAACAATTGGATCATGCCCAGGCGATAACGTTCCTCAGCAATGCGGATCTGTTCGCGAGATTGGGTAAGTCTTTCGCTGTATAGCTCGTCCAGGCGCAAGAGATACTCCAGTTCTTTGGTCATATTCTCATAGCTTCTACGGCTATTGTCCACCGTATCCAAGTAGCTGAGATTCAGCATTTGCTGATTGATCTTCACGCGCGTCTTGGTTTCGCCATTGGTAAAGAAGTTCCACAACGAGTATGACGCGTTTAGGTTCAAACCATGGCTGGTGTTGTACTTATCAAACTCAAAATCCTCGCCGGATACACTACGCGAGAAATTGTAGCCCAGACTCAGCTTGGGGAAAAAATCCAGAGTGCTCTGTTTCAAGCTGATCTCGCTCTGTTTTACTTCTTGCTCCAGGAGCTTCAGCTCGGCCATGTGTTCAGTACTGAAAGCAGGAACATCCTTGCTGATATCCACTTCCAGCTCTCTCAGAGGATATCCTTCATCGGTCATTTGCACCAGGGCAAAGAGCTTGGAGCGGCTATTGGCGATTGTATTTTCCAGTTGCATGATGCTGATGCGGGAGTTCATCACAGCGATCTCAGCTTGTTTTACTTCAAAGGGAGTGCTTTTCCCAAGCTGTTGCAAGACTTTGCTTTGCTCCCACACTCTGGTTTGAATTGCCAGGTTTTCTTCCAGTGCGGCTTTCCGTTTCGATGCGGAAAGGGTCTCCAGGTATGCCTGAAACACTTCATAGGCATAGTCCTGATAAGCCTTGTTCAGCCTGATCTCTGCTGTTTCACGATCGAGTTTGGCATTTTTGTAAGCAAAGTAAGCGGGATCATTCAACGAGATATTCTTGCTGATGCCAAACCCGGCGGAACTGCTGGTTCCGCTGGCTGAGCCTACTGGATCAAGATCCTGGCTGATGCCGGCATTGAGGCTGGCATCTGGGATCAGATTCCACTTGGCACTGTTTAGTGAACTTTCCGACAGCTCAGAACTGAGTTCATTTTTTTGAACCTGGTAGCTATTTTGTAGACCATGTTCGACCATCTGGTCCAGGGTGTATTCACCAGCGGTTAAAAACACTGGCAACAACAGGATAAGAATCAGGTAGGGTTTCATTTTTCCTCTTTATAAACACTTTATTGATATATACTTTCTGTGCAGGCATCCATAGTACGCGCTTTTTTGGCGATTCCTGCACTATTTTTGGCCATTATGCCATTCATTATCGGACTCATTCTCCAGTGTATCATTGTGAACCTCAAGAAGGCTCGGAGCGCAGCAGAAATGAAAGCCCGATATCATGCAAGGAAAATCCTTGCCTTAGATACCGCCCTTTTTAAATTGGCTCTCATAAAGAAAATAACGTACAAGGAGCTAACCATGGCCTTTAACTTAAGAAACCGTCACTTCCTCACTCTGATGGATTTTACCCCTCAAGAAGTGAAATTCCTTTTAGAACTCGCTCAGGAACTGAAGCGCGCAAAATATGCCGGCACCGAACAGCAGAAGCTGAAAGGCAAGAATATCGCCTTGATTTTTGAAAAGGACAGCACACGTACCCGTTGCGCATTCGAAGTTGCCGCCCTCGACCAAGGTGCTCACGTCACTTACCTCGGCCCCACCGGCAGTCAAATGGGTAAAAAAGAATCCATCGCTGATACGGCCAGAGTATTGGGCAGAATGTATGATGGTATCGAATACCGCGGTTATGGTCAGGAGATCGTGGAAGAACTGGCAAAGTACGCCGGTGTCCCCGTATGGAACGGCCTCACCGATCAGGATCATCCCACCCAGGTACTCGCAGATTTCCTTACCGCGATGGAACACCTGAACAAACCCTGCAATGAAATGACCTTCGTCTATGCTGGCGACGGACGCAACAACGTTGCCAATGCCCTGATGATCGGCGCTGCCAAGACCGGAATGGATTTCCGCATTGTCAGCCCCAAGTCCCTCTTCCCGGAAAAGAAGCTGCTGGATAAATGCAAGGAAGTAGCCAAAGAAACCGGAGCGAAAATCACCATTACCGACGATATAGCCAAGGGCGTAAAAGGCGCTGATGTGATTTACACCGACGTTTGGGTTTCCATGGGCGAACCGGATAGCGTCTGGGAAAAGCGTATCAAATTGCTCAAACCCTACCAAGTGAACGCCGATATGATGAAGAAGACCGGTAAAAGCACGCTCTTCATGCACTGCCTGCCCGCTTTCCACGATCTCAAGACCAGAGTGGGAAAAGATATCAACGAGAAGTTTGGGCTTACCGCGATGGAAGTGACCGATGAAGTATTTGAAGGCCCAAATTCCGTGGTCTTCGATGAAGCTGAAAACAGAATGCACACCATCAAAGCGGTAATGGTCGCCACTTTAGGCGCATAACCTGATATAGCTATTCTACTCAAGAGGATCTCCGGATCCTCTTTTTTTTGGCCGTGTTTAGCCTTCTTGCTATCTTGTGACTGCCACGCATCTTGGGAGCCGGTCATACAATACTCGTACTTTTGTATGACCGGTGTATGACAGGCGTATGGGAGGCGCATCAGGAAGAAGACGGCACGCAGGGATAGTGTACCTTACGCATTTCTCTCTTGACTCAAGCAGGCAGCACACCAAAATTGTGTTTCACATGCATAATGAGGACTTGAAATGAAGAAAGTACTGGTAATTTGCACAGGAAATTCCTGCCGCAGCATCATGGCTGAAGGCTTGATAAACCACTATCTGAAGGATACCTGGATAGCCTATTCTGCTGGGACCCATCCTACGCACCCGCATCCCTATGCTCTAAAAGCTTTGCAGGAGATAGGAATTGAGACTGACTACCTGAAAAGCGAATCAATCTCAGAGTATTGGCATCGCGAAGACCTCGACCTTATCATCACCGTCTGTAACTACGCGTCCAAGAGATGCCCAACCTTTTACAAGCCCGTTAAGCAGCTTCATCTCAGCCTTCCTGACCCTGTGAACTACCAGGCCGAAGATTTGCAGGGAGCTATGAAGGGCTTTCGCGAAGTGCGGAGCGCAATCGTCGAGCAGCTTTTTCCTCTCTTGAACAAAAATGATGAATCCTGAGAAAGTAACGATTATCCGCACTAACCGCAAGAGTATCCAGATCAGGATATTGGCAAACGAGATCATCCAAGTACGGGCTCCCCTGGGAACCACGGATGATTACATTTTTCAGCTCCTCCAGAAACGCAAAGATCGCATCCAGACTTTATTGGACAACTTCCGGAAGAGTCATCGGCATCACAGCTTTAC
>JAEWNJ010000054.1 GCA_023392795.1 Candidatus Cloacimonadota bacterium | reverse complement strand
AAGAGGTCTGCAGCCACGGGATAGATGGGATTGTTGTAACGACCGGGGTTACCGGCATTATCCCAGGGCAGGCGCAGTATGCATTGATTCCCCAACAACTCGGTGGGGTTATCAATGCCGTTTACCTGGACTGTGACACCATAGGTGTTGTCACCCAGATCGCTGACGGCGAGCACGGTGGCGGTAATGGTGTTCAAACCGATTACCAGGGCATCACCATTTGCGTCGCTGATAGCGGCTGACCACCCGGGAGTAACGTTTCCGGCATCTCCCATGATGTTCAGATTGTCTACGCGCAGAGCTTCATTGGTTTTCAGCACCACTTCGAATACGTTGCTGAGGTTTGAAACCACAGGGATTACGTCGAAGCTGACTGTTCTGGTGCTATGATCATAAGTGTAACCATCGTTCGCGACCACGTAGGGATTCACGTTATCAATGGTAATGGTGGCAGTGGTGATCTGATCTTCCACAGGTACATAACCGGCATCGGCAAACTGGGTGGCAATCACTTCCAGTTCCACATCGATCACGCCCATGGAGTTTTGATCCACCAGAGCCTGTAAGTCATTAGTAAGTCCCTGGAAGGGAATTACATGATTGATCAGAGGAGTATCAGCAGCCAAAGTTCCGGTTTTGCTCCATACGCCGCCGGTGGGGCTGACTGCACTCAGGTTCCACACCAGAGGATAAGTAGATTCCGGCACATTGATGGTAAGGGTGGTTTCGTCCACGATAGCATCATTGGCAGGGTTCAAGAGAGCATTGTAGGTCCAGGAAGCATGACCGGGAGAGATCACGTCCGTGGCAGCCACAACGGTTCCCGGGG
The DNA here is from genome assembly GCA_023392795.1 of Candidatus Cloacimonadota bacterium. Lineage (GTDB taxonomy): Bacteria > Cloacimonadota > Cloacimonadia > Cloacimonadales > Cloacimonadaceae > UBA5456. Next base: position 32,486 of record JAEWNJ010000054.1, on the reverse strand, counting down.
TGGGATAAACCGGCGCTGGCGGTACGACAAGATTGAACTCGTCTTCCCACGTGCTAACGTTGGGATAATCCGCTACACTGAGATCCTGCAGGGTAACGCCACTGATAACGGTGATGGGCAGGTAATTCGCCCCAGAATCAGGACCAAATATCCATGCTCCGGCTTTATCCGCACCAAAAGCATTCATCTGGGCATTGCTGATGGTGATGGTTACCTTGTGGTCATCGCTGAAATCAGCCGCAGTTTTGGTGATCACACCAAGACCCAGTGCACTGAGATCCATCGTGAAAGCGTCGCCGGGTCTCAGATAGCTCTTGTCGTTGATGGTGACAGTCACCATGATGCTATCCAAGCTGGCAGGATAATAAGGTTCCGCTTTCAGGTAGAAATTATGGTCACTTTCCAAATCGTAAGGAGCAAGGGTATTGACTCCTCCGTCATGTTCGGTGGTAATCTCTACATCGGTAACCAAAGCCAGGTTTGCCGTATAGGTTTCTTCCGTAACGGTAAGCGTGGTCTTCAGGCTAATCGGATCTGAGACAGATACGTTTCCTGCGTTGTCCTTCATGTAAGTAACGATGCTGAAGTTTCTCTCATAATCACCCGCAGCAGTGGTATAGGCGGGTTGAAAATCAAGAGCGTTCCAGGCAAAGTTCACTACTGAAGCAGTTTGCGCGGTACCCGAGGCGAATGTAAGGTCAAACGCCATCGAGGTTGGATCGAAAGCCGCAAAACTATCCCATGTAGATGTAGTGGGATTCCAGTACCAGGTATCACCGTTATCTTCAGTAAGAATAGTCCAGTGATAACCCCATTCACGACGCATGGGATTGGTATCCACGATGAAATCGCGACGAGCCTGGAAAGACAGGGTCGCGTTTTGTGCTGTGGTCCATTCATCATGAGTCACATCCGGGAAGGGTACATCGCCCACAAAGTGATCTGTGTGAACGGTGCGTACAAACTCAGTGGGGCCGTCCAATGTGAGCGGACGGGCAAATTCCATCGGAGAATTATCCACCACCACGTGAACTCTGTTCAGCACCACTTGGGGATAGCCTTCACCATCCAGGAGAAGGGTATGGCCTGGATATTCGTCAGCAATGTAATAGCTGCTGGAGAGATCCACTTCATTATGGGATTCATCCCATACTTTCCACAGGGTAACGCCATAGGTACCGTTGGCGACAAAGTCACCAAGGTCATTTTTGCCATCCCATGAAATCGTCAGAGTTCCAGCGGTATAATCAAGATCCGTCGATCCCACTTCGTAGTCACGGACAAAAGTTGATCTTTCAGCCTCAAAGCGGAGTTGGAGACCATGGAGGTCACCGGCAGCTCCCCAATTGGCAAGATCGAGCTTGAGTTCCATGTGATCAGGGGTATCAGGGTAACCCGCGACAGGGATGGAATTCGGAGAGAATCTCAGCCAACCGGTAAGCGGGTCGTTATCAAAATACAAATCATGGTCACCGGCAGCAAAGGACGGTCCCATCAAGTCGGCAACGATGGGGTTGCCATCTTCGTTACCCGATACGAGCATCTCAAAGCCAGGATCGCTGGTGTTTCCGGCAGCACTTTGCAGCATCACGATCTTTACAGTAAGATCGGCGCTATATACTAAATCGCCATCGGTGGGAGTGAAAATGGCATCGATGAGATCACCGTTTAACACATTATATTCCATCAGAGTTCCACTGGCAAAAGTGTAGCTCCAATCGATCCATGCTTTTACAATGTTTGTATTGAACTTGGCGTGCACCTGAAGGGATTCACCCAGATTCAGGAATGCATCAGCCAATCTTAAGGTTGTGACGCTGAGGTAAGGTACCGGCGCAATGAAATCACTAGCGCTCGGCAAGATATTATCGATTGTAACATCGTTTGAGTTAGCTGTTCCGGGGTTTGGATTCCCGGTTTCAAAAGCTACTATTCCCACTGGGAGTGTTGCAGATACTGTACCTGCAACCACAGTGTAAGAAGCTCCCCAAGTGTCGCCGGATTGCGCCATCGGAACGACGCCTCCGCCAAAGGGAGTAAAATCTGCAGAAGCACCTTCGATGCCTGGATCAGTGAAGGATACCACAATCGTGGATCCCACTATAGCTGCTCCGGTAAGACCAGGATTGGTAATGGTGGCATTGACCACCAAATAATCCAACGTGGCAGCTAAATTGTTCACTGTAAAGCTGACATCATCTTGTGTGGATTGATAGTCACTATTCAGATTAGTGGAATTAATCCGCACTTTTGCTGTAGCACCGTTTAATGCGCCTGCGGCAACGGTATATTCAGCTTTCCATCGCTGATCACCAACGTCCCACACCATGGGTACTACCGCCGCGGCTCCAAAATCTGCGAAGTTCGCCTCGGCAGTGGCAATTTGTGCCACACCGCCTAAATCGGGATCTTCGAGAGAAACCTGGATGGTTGTCCCTATGATTGCGTGTGTTGCTCCGCCCGGGCCCGGGTTTAGCAGCGACACCGTGATGTTGGCTGCCGTAAAGGCCCTGGATTGAGCAAACAAAGACGTTGATGCGATTACAAATAGCACTACGAATAGTAGCGCAGCACGAACTTTGCTGTTCATTTGCACCTCGCTTTTTCTAGTTCTTCGTTTCTTGGTATATAACCTTTATGCGATACTGCGCCATTGGCAGAACCGCGTTTAACTATCTTCATGATTTCTCCTTGCGACCGGGCAGAGCTCCGCCCTGTTCCGATCGTATTATTTCTATCGAAAATGAATTGATTATCGAAGGCTTGCATTCCACGATTCATTGATGTATGATCATTGGAAGATTTGTGGGGTCCGGGGGATAATTGACTGGTAGCCTTTGCAGATACCTCTTTGATGCCCACCGCAGTCCGTACATCTAACGCACCAACCCTGCAGCCTGATATTCCGGAGAACATAGCTTGCTCCGACGTCCCAGATTTTGAAAACCAAAAGCTATTCATTGTACCTAATCTCTGCCTTATCAGTCATGTAAGGCGTGATATCGATATTGTTTTACAAAATGTCCCACTTGCCAGCGGGGGTAAAGATAATAACCGTACACCGATACAGGTAATCATACTCTGAAACTCCACGATTGCCATTCTTCGTGGTTCAATTCTCGGTTTTTCTCATTGTGTTCTGCAGAAATCTTTCTCTGTGTCATACTTGCACCGGGTCTACTCCTTTCGTGAAAAAACTTCATCACGAGGTCAATCCAATCGCTAGCTGATAATTTGTCAAGCAAATTGATAGGATTATTCAGCTTCTGAGCCAACTAATTGACATTAGTCAACATACAGAAGCGGATAAACTAACACCTTACTAGCCATATCCCGCTTCAATAAAGGGTTTTTGGCATATTCACTAATCCCGGCCAATGCGGTAAGCTCCAATCCTACAACCTGAATAAGCGATTAAGGCAATCCAAATGGGGTATTCTTGTTTGGGCAGCCTATCAAACCGGGAGTATGGGCGCTCGCAGTCCAACACTCCGGACATGGCATTAGGCGGTACGGCGACCGCCTGTACTTCAAAACTTGAAAACCTGAAAACTTGAAAACCTAAAAACATGAAAACCTGAAAACTTGAAAACCTGAAAACTTGAAAACCTTAAAAAAGGCGGTACGGCGACCGCCTGTACTGTACCGGCGCTCGCTGAAGCGCCGATTGTTTACTGTACGTCGACTGTCTATACATCCTTTTTGTCCATCCTCCATTCCTGGTTTCCCTTGCTTTTCCAACTCTCTTGCCACCCTCCTGCGTGCCACGGAAGAGGAATCCAACTGGGTGGCAAGTGGGTGGAAAGCCTGCGAAGCCCATCTGACGAGAGAAGATTGGACCCCCATGCTTCGCTTCGTTCCGCCCTGGGGACCCCGGGATAGGATTCGACACGTCCCCGGGTCGAAACTGAAACAAAGTTCCGTAAAAGAAAGCGTATCTGTAGCTTGCGCAGACGAGACGTTTGCAATCGGAAGAAACATAAAACCCCTGCCGAAGCAGGGGTTTTCCAGATATCTTTCAGCCTTTACAAAAGGCAGAATTGCTTAATTGAAGCCTTGCGAAATCGCTTCACCGAGATCGAAGATGGGCAGATAGATCACGATGATAATGGTACCCACCACGAGGGCCATCATCACGATCAAGAGCGGTTCAATGAGTGAAGTAAGGCGGTCGATAACGCTATCCACCAGCTTCTCATAGAATTGCGCGGCTTTACCCAGAAGTTTGTCCATATCACCGGTTTCCTCGCCGGTGGCCAGCATTTGCAGCAAGGTGGGAGGAAATTCACCGGTTCTACGGAAGGCATTGGCAACGCCATATCCTTCTTTCACCAGCACTCTTGCCCTGCGCACAGCGCCTTCCACCACAGCGTTTTGCACCACGTTTTCGGTTAGTTCCATTGTGTCCATGATCGGCACACCGGCAGCCATCAGAATGCTAAAGGTGCGTGAAAACTTACTCATGATGGAGTTTGTGATCACACCACCGATCACCGGAATGCGCAGCTTCAGAGTATCCATTACGAAGCGCCCCCTATCGGTGAGGTAGATCAGGAATAGCCCCACAATGGCAAGGATGAAGATCAGGATAGCCATGAATAGGTTGTTTACGATAAAATTACTGATATTGATGGCGATCACGGTCGGCCCCGGCAGAGTAGCATTGAAATCCGCGTATACTGCTGCAAACATGGGAATAATGAAATAAAACATACCCCAGACCACGCCGATCAGGAAGACCAGGATGAATAAAGGATATGCCATGGCACTGGTAACCTTGCGCCGGGTGTCTTCGATCTTTTCCAGATAGTCGGAAAGCTCGTCCAAAACAGTATGCAAAGTACCGGATACTTCACCTGCCTGCACCAAAGCCACATAGAGGGGATTGAATACACCGGGATGCTGCTCCATGGCTTCAGAGAGCGAGAATCCCTTGCGGATATCGTCCCCTATTTTTCGCAGCACTTTGGCGAATTTCTTGTTCTTTTCCTCTTTTTCGAGGTCTGTGATGGCCTTTTCGATGGTGAGACCCGCAGAAAACATGGTGGAGAGCTGACGGGTGAAGAAAACCAGAGTTTTCAGGGTAACGCCAGTACGGATTTTGTAGATGGTGAGCATCACCTTGTCGAAGAGCGAAAGTTTCCCTTTAAACGCACCTTCGGCAGCGGCTTTTACCGATATGATGGTGGAGCCCTCTTTGGCGAGTTTCTCCACGGCCATATCAAGGGTATCAGCCTTGATCATGCCCTCTACACGGGCGCCTTTAGCGTCCTTTACGATGTAGGCGAAATTTGGCATATAGCTTTACCTTCTTATATCTATCTTATTCAACAATAGTCATTTTGACGACTTCGCGTATGGTGGTGAGGCCGCGTTTCATCTTTGAGACTGCGGCGTCGTGAAGAGTGCGCATGCCGGAACTAAGAGCAGAAGCACGAATCAGATCCTGATTGCCGCCATCATAGATCAATTGGCGGATTTCCTTATCCACAGTGAGCAATTCGAAGATACCGGTACGGCCGGAGAATCCGGTATTGTCACAATGTACGCAGCCCTGTCCCATCTTGAACTTGGCTTCTCTTACATCCTGTTCGGTGAGCCCGGCATCCATGATTTCCTGCTCGGTGGGTTTGTAATCGGCAATGCAATAGGGGCAGATCTTTCTCACCAGACGCTGCGCCATCACCAAAGACAGTGAAGAGCCCACCAGGTACGGTTTGATGCCGATATCGATCAAACGGGTAACGGTGGAGGGAGCGTCATTGGCGTGCAAAGTGGAGAACACCAGGTGACCGGTGAGGGAAAACTTGATGGCGATATCCGCTGTTTCTTCGTCGCGGATTTCACCGATGAGCACGATGTCCGGGTCCTGACGCAGCACGGAACGCAGCGCTGAACCGAAGGTTAGCCCGATCTGTTCCTTGGTCTCGATCTGAGTGATGCCTTCCAGGCGGTATTCCACAGGGTCTTCCACTGTGATAATATTGGTTTCAGGATCCTGAATCTCTTTTAATGCCGCGTGCAAGGACGTTGATTTACCGCTACCGGTGGGACCGGATACGATGATGATGCCATAAGGCCGGCGAATGATCCGGTCGAAGATCACCATGTCCTCTTCTTCGAAGCCAAGAGTACTTAGTTTAAAGCCAAAATCACCTTTGTCCAACAGACGCATCACCACTTTTTCACCTAGCACGGTGGGAGTGATGGATACACGAACGTCCACGCTCTTGACGGATGTTTTGAGGGCTATGTGTCCATCCTGAGGCAAACGGCGCTCAGCGATGTTTAGCTTACTCATCACCTTCACCAGAGAGATCAGGCCGGCGTGCATGCCGATGGGGGGGGTCATCACTTCACGTAGGGCACCGTCGATACGGTAACGCACGCGTGTATGCTTGATCAGAGGTTCGATGTGAATATCTGTGGTGTTTGCCTTGATCGCCTCATTTATGATGAGATTCAGCAGCTTCACCACCGGAGCGTCGGCATCGCTGGATGCGGAAGAGATGGAGATTTCATTTTCTTCTTCGTCCACCGCCACAAAGTCAAAACCACCTACGGCATCCTCCACCTGCGTGGTGGTACGAATGCTTTTGTAATACTTCTCGATGGTATCGTGCAATACGGTATCCGAGATCAATTCTGGCTTAATGGTCCTGCCAATCAGCTTTTTCAGGCTATCCAGCACAGTGAGGTTTTCCGGATCGGCAAATGCCACTACCACGCCATCACCCTCTTCGCGCAGAGCGATCACTCTGTTTTCCAAAGCATAAGGTTCCGGAATCATGGATACGACCCTGAGATCCAGATCCATCAGCTCGGTCTCTTTCACGATGTCGTAACCAAGCTGTGAATGAAGGGCGTTTAGCAGTTCCTTTTCGGTGAGATAACCGAGCTTGAGCAAGGTATCACCTATCTTCAGGCCAAAATTGGTCTGTTTGATCAAAGCTTCTTTTAGCTGATCCTCCGTGACATACGCCTCGTGAACGAGCACTTCACCGAGTCTGGCAAATTGTGGGTTGAAACTCATCTTTATATCCTTACTATTAATTATTTACACGTAAATCCAAGGGCACTGATGCCAAAAGTCTATTCTCTATAGCGTCTCCTTTTTTATGTTGGCGCGGGGGAGTAAAATCCCCCACGCCATATATTGGTTATTGATCTTTAGAAAGGAGGTGTTCCGGCAAAACGATAGACGAAGAGGTCAGTAGAGTTTTCCACTTCCTGGCCAGGTATCTGGCCGGTGAAGGTAACCGTACTGATGCTCGGAGTATTCGTTTGACCGTCGCCAAAGGGGAAGGCATCGCGATACACTCTTCCCCTGGCATAAGCCCAACCCTCGTAGGTCGTAACCAAGTGAGGAGCATTCAGATTCGCGTAATTCGGCGGAATCTGATTGTAGGTGGGGTTGGTGGGCGAATTATAATGATCGGGATGCAAGACGAAGTCAGCGTTGTTGGTAGTGAGTAGGATTTCGCTGCCAGTAACAGGGACTCCCTGACCATCAGAGAGGAACATTAACAGATCCACATCCTTGGTAACGGGAGGAGCGGTTTGACCAAAGTTTAAAAACTCTGGTACAACCTGAATGGTAAAGCGAGGATCGTTCAGAGGAAGCTTCACGTTTTGATAAACTTCCACAGCATTACCAGTGCCGTCACCTGTACGTACGTGTATGCTTACAACCTCGTTGGTCATAGATCCGTGATATGTGACCACAGTGTATGCCATACCAGCCAGAGAATCGCCATTTACACTCTCATTACCCACATAAGCATCCTCAGACTGGATCAGAGCGTTCGTAGGCGGTTCATAGCCCGAGTATGCATCTGGGCCGTAGATGGCAAACTGCACAGAGGTGTTGTATTGCACGGCGTTGTTCCAACGATCGCGTACGTCGGCACCAGCGACTACGCGCCAGACACCACCACCAATATTGGTACCAGTGTTAAAACCACTGATCCATGGCACGATACTGTAGGGAGGGCCGGACTGGATGAGGATATTTGGCTTTGTAGCCTGAATCCATCTACCGTCTTCCGTGATGCAGGAAGCCCTGATCACCAATACGCCTGATTCTGTACCGGCATTAACCGATACCTGGGCTTCACCGCCATTTGAGGTGACCTCCACTGAATCGCTGGGAGCCTGGTTATTCAGGTTCGCGCCGTCGGGCAAGTTGGATGCGCTATTCATGATGCGGAAATATACCTGTTGAGGTCTGTCGATCAGGTTTCCGTTGATGTCGCGCAGCTTTACCCTGAGCACGGCAGATTGAGTTCCACCAGTATTTGCTACATTCAGTACGATCTGGTTCTGCTGTGTGAAATCGATGGAATGGATATCATCTGAATTGATGGTGAATATGGTTTGCGCCTGCAGGGTGTCGTTCAGCGCTGACGCATTGATGGTGGCAGCTCCGGCGAAAAGACCGGGAGTGAAGCGTACCCTGGCCACGCCCACTTCATTGGTGGGGATGCTCACGCTCTGCGTGGTATTCAGGAATGTACCCAAATCTGTGGTAAACTTCACTGTCTGAGCCATACAGGTGTTGTTGTACAGGTCGGTCAGTGTGGATTCCATGAATATTTGGTTCTGGCTACCCACATGGCTGGTATCAGCCTCCACATCCTGTCCATTCACATTTACCAGAGAACGGATGGCTATATTGAACGGCGCGCCGGGACGGATCAAGATGCCGCGGCTGGAGCTTACGTTTCCAATCCTGGCGGTAACCGTTTCCGGTAGGCTATTTTGGTTTGTGGTGGCTGAAGTACCTGAATTGTAAAAGACAGGTGCTCTGCCATTGGTAGTTGCCTTATGGAGTACTTTTCCCAGATCATTGCCGGCAGCATCCACGAATCTCCCCTTCTCGCATGAGAATGAGATCAGAGTCCCGTCAGGAACACTATTGTCTAGTGAATTAATGGCGGTGGCGTAGATGGGGATTGTCTCGTTCACTTTCATGGGGTAGGGATCTGCGAGATTGTCAAAGTGCAGAGTCACATTTGTGATCTCCGGTGTCTCTTCCACCACTACTACAGTAGACAGAGTGTCAGCTGAGAGTAAGGAATCTGCATTGGATTCAGCATACTTCCTTACAATGGCTGTGATTGTAGCGGTTCCATCCTGTCCATCATCCCAGAAGATCGTTCTGGCCACACCGGTGCTGTCGGTGGTGACATTGGTCAATACCCGGCCGATGGGCTGAACTTTGAACTGTACCAATTGATTGGGCACTCCAAAGTTTTCTCCATCACGTATCTCCACGGAGATCGTAGAGTAAGTGATGTTATTATCGGCATAGATCGTATCCGGGCTGGCTGAAATTTTATGAATAATCCGGATATCCTTCACATCAGTATCTGGAATTACCGGGGGCAGGATTGGGGGCGGATTGCGCCTGTCGCAGGAAGCAGAAAAGCTTACCAGGACAATGACAAACAGGGTTAGTATGGGGATAAGGGAATGAAATCTACTCATTTACTCCTCCTCGCCTTCATCTTCGTATTCAATGAGGGTGCGGGTAAGTCTTTCATCCAGTTTGGGTTCGGGACTGGTTTCGGACATGGAAACCAGCCGGGGAGTAATCTCCATGATCAGATCGGTGTTTTCCACCATTTCATAGCGGTGTTGAAACACTCTGCCAATGAAGGGAAGATCGCCAAGGAATGGGACTTTGTTAGTTGATTGGCTCAAAGTGGAATGCAATAAACCACCAACGATGATCTTATGCTCATTGGGAACAGTAACGGTAGAGGTTACCCTACGCACTTTGGTACGTGGGACAAAACCACCGACCATATCGGTAACGGAGCTTACTTCAGGAGAAATCTTGGCAGTGATGTTACCGTCCTTGTTAACGGTAGGAGTTACGGCCATCATGATACCGACTTCTTCACGTTCTACCTGGATCTGCTTGTCGTTATCGGTAACCACGTAAGGTACTACTTCACCGATATGAATCTCGGCTTGTTCGCCGTTCAGAGCAGTAACTCGGGTATCGGTAAGCAGCTTTGCGGCGTTGTTTTCCAGGAGCCAGTCGATGGTAACGTCAAACGCAGTGAGCTGGCGGCTGAAATGACCGATGTTATCGAAGCCGTTGATTCTTTGGAAATACTGGGTTTCCGGCAGCCTTTCAAAATCCATGGGGTTACCATGAGGAAGATATCCGGTTTCATCCAGATAGTTGTAAGGCAGACCGGTGCCATCGCCATTCACGGGATCTTCCGCCAAAATGGTGGTCAGATGGTTCAAACGGCTCCAATCAATACCGGCTTTCTTAGCGTTGGAAAGGCTTATCTCGATCAAGCGAACTCTGATCTCAATCTGTTGTTGGTCCACGTCGATGCTTTTTACTAAGTCGCTGATTTGATCGAAGGTTTCCTGGTTTGCATATACCATAATGGCGTTCTGACCTTCCAGAGGGACGATCTTGCCGCCGGTATTCTGCAGAGCGTCGGATACCTTTTTGGCATCGAGATTGTTCAGATACAGGATGTTGCTTTTCTCACCGACTTCTTCGGAGATGTTTTGCTTGGCTCCCACCACGAAGGTGTTGCCGGCAATAACGCGGTAAGAAAGGCCGGCTGTTCTGGCAACCAGGGAAACCGCAGTTTCGATGGGCACTTCTTTGATGTTGATCGTGACGCGCTTTTCATCGCGCTTATCCTGGTCACCAGACTGTTCCACAGCCAACACTATGTTGGTTCCGGAAAGCCGGGCCAGGGAGTTCAACACTGAAGACAAAGTGGCATCATCAGCATTGAAGGTTACTTTTGTGGCCATAGGATTTGCTTGGGCTAACAGGGCTGATAAACTGAGAATCAGCACCAGGATCAAGCTCAGATATTGCTTATTGATAAGCATGTGTTTCATATTTTCTCCCACTGTCATTATATATTTTACCAATTTCCGCTTCTGCCCTGAATCACCAAGGGTTCATCTTTACTCATCACGGGGCGGGGCATCAGGTTTGCGGTGTAGGTGCTGCCACCCATGCTGTAGCGGATGCTTTTTTCATTGATTTCCAAGATGCGACGACCGGCGATAGTATCGCCTACTCGTGCCGCATGCAGACCATCCTGATATTCCACGTAGGCAATGCGATTGCCAAACTCATCAATGGCGGTAGTGGAGAGGCGGAATGTATTGCGGACCATGTCCTCAAATTCTTTCTGACGATCCACTTTGTCCTTGATGATGTTGCCTTGGCGCAAGGGGTCTTTGCGGGAATTGAAGACGAACATCTTGCGGTCCTGAATGGAGTTTTCAATGGTCTTAATCTGACTCATCAGAGTATCTGACACTGATTCCTTGGTGTATACGGAGTTATCCGGGATATTAGAGATCCGGTTTTCCACCATTACCAGCCTGATTGCCAGGAAGCCCAATAATATTACGATTAGAGCTATAGCGAGGTCTTTTACGAATCTTAACTGCATGTTTAGGCCTCCTTTTTTACCTTGAAGATCGAAAGCTCAAGGAGCACTCTGTAACGGGATTCCGCATTGGCAGCGGCATCATCGGTAACTTGAGCTGGAGAGATGTCCAGGGTTTGGATCTTGATGATATTGTCCTGAGACTCCAGATCAGAAATGAACTGACCAATCTGCACGTAGGTGGCTTCAAGCTCAAGGTTGTATGTAGTTTCGATCAGGTTTGGCAAGGACCACTTATTGGTATCGGAGAGTTTACTAATGGTGATCTTGCGTTGGTGCGCCATCTCACCGATGGTGGTCTTGAAGTCGTTTATCTCATCAAAGCTGAACTTGGATTCTTTGCTCAGGCTGTTGTCGATGATTCTGGTAAACTGGCTAAGTTCCTGATCCAATATGCGTGCGCTGTTCAATTGCTCTTGCGAGGTCTTGATCCGCTCGTCCAAATTGCTGATCTCTTTCAGGTTGCTGTTCAGGCTGTTTGCGGAGAGCATGAAAAACACGACCACCAGCAGCAGCATGATCAATATGAAGGCTAAGTATCTCTCTCTCATCTGGCACCTCTCACTGCATCGCGAGTGTAGCATTCGATCACGAATTCAAAGATAGCGGTATCCTTGATGACCTGACGGATCACCTGTCCGCTCTTGATATCCGGGAAATCGTTAGCTATCTCGGGATTGGCTTTCAGGCGCTGGATAAAGGAATTGATCAGATCAAATTCCTTCACATTCACATCCACTTCCGTGATGCCGTTGATGGTAAGTATGCCATTGGCATAGGCAAACTTGCGCACAGCCAGACGATCGTCGATTTCCTGGCTGAGGGCCACCATTTTGCGAGCCCAGAATATACGGTTGTTAAAAGTACCGGCCAGGCGACTGAGGTCATTGGAGGACAGATAATCGCCGCTGGTCTGATAGCGATTCAGCTCATCCTGCGTCTCGGCAAGATACTTTCTACGGTTTTCCACCTTGGTTTTGGTGACGTCCAGTATATAGAACCATGCCACAAGTATAATGATGAAGCCGAGCAGGAATAGGATAGCGGCATTGCGGAATGTCTTCCCTTCGCGTTCCTGTTGCAAGCGCTGTTCGCCATACTTGTTCAGGTTGATTTTAAAGTAGAATTGGTTTGTCATCGCTCTCCCCTTACTCCATCCTCATTGCCAAGCCGATGGCAAGGGCAAGTTGCGGATCTTTTTTATCCTGGAACTTCTCGGGCATTTCCACATTGATAAATGGCATGAATACTTCCGTGGGCACATTCACCTTGTCCTGGATAAATTCCGGCAGTCCTTTCATTTTGGCACTGCCACCCATCAAATACACTTTACGGAAGTCGCTGTTACCGGCTTCTTTTACGTAGAAACGAAGAGAACGGCGAAGCTCTTCCACAATGGCGTCTTCGGTGGATTTCTCTGAGATATCAAGCATGCTGATCGTCTGTACTGCGGGGTGATTCGGATCGTCGCCAAGCCCGAATTCAAACTTGAAATTCTCAGCATCCGCCCATTCCATCTGGCGCTTGCGCATGATATCACGCGTAAAGTTATAGCCGCCATAAGGAATATCGCGGGCAAAGAACTTGGCATCCGGACCCCAGATCACCATATTTGTGCGATGCGCGCCCAGATTCAGCATCACGTACACTCCGTCTTCCACGAAAGCATTGAGCGCAAAGCTGTTTGCCACTGCCAGAGAATCTACATCCACCAAATGCGGATTGAGTCCTGCCGTGGCAAGTATCTGGGTATGTTGATTCAACACGTCCTTGGAAGTGGCGGCCAACAGAATATTCATGTTGTTCGTCTTTTCTTCCACGGATAAAACCTGGTAATCCAGCACCATGTCCGAACCGCTGATCGGAATGTGCTTTTTGGCTTCAAAGAACAGCGCCGATTCCAGCTCGTCGTCCGGCAGGAAAATGGTCTTGATCTGTTTGATGCTGGTATTGTCTCCACCAATGGAAGAGACCAGGTGCTTGATACTTTTCGGTGAGATCCTCAAGGTCTTCAGCATCTCCACTATCACCGGCGCAAAACGTTCGGCACGCAGATCACTGAGGACATACTCCACTCCTTGAGGTACGGTGGGACGCACCTCGTAGTTCAGCAGCTTGAAGCCATCGTGAAGCTTTTTGAGGTGGACGATTTTAATGCTGTGTGTACCGACATCGATACCCACAGTCTCCTTGAATCGAACGGGTTTGTTCTTCTTCATATTTCCTCTTTATTCCACATATACATTTACTAATATAGAGACCTGGGCGGTTTTTTCAAGTTCCAGTTTCCTTGCTGCATCGGCTCTTTTCCCCCTTTCAGCCGTACGGCAGGATATAGTAGCGGCGATACTGAAAGCAGGCGGTTGTCATAGTTGTAATTCTTTTTATATCCGGTTCCGCTACCCGAAGCTCCAGGATAGTTCTGGCCTATGAGGCCAAGAGAATTGCCAAACACAGGATCAGGTATCGCTTGAGGATTAGTGGGATATCCGCACAAATCAAGCGGGAGATTCCACGTACCGCCATTGGAAGGGTATTCAGTGTCGTTATGACTTCTATGCACAAATCCGCGACGGCGCTGAGCCACGGCACCCCAAATATTGATGGTACCACGTTCCAGATACGGCCTTGCTTCCGGCCACAAAGGATTGTACCAGGGGAGATCCAGCCGCTGCTGCCCCAAAGGCGGAGTAGGCCAGGGCTGGCTGTCTGTGGGGGGATAACGTCTGCGATGGATATCGATCCAATCGAAAAGCACTTCTTTCTGGGTTCCGTCGGGGTACTGAACAGTCGCCAACACAGCGGGCGTGGAGGGATGCGGATGCATATACTCATAGGTAAATACACCGTCGTTAAATCCGTTGCCCTCACCATCGCCCAAGGCGCAGAGTGCAGCATAGATCCAGATCCCACCCCCGGCCGGAGTAGTATAATCGCCATCCGAACCATGATTGGGATGCAGTCTTTCCAGAGATTCGGGATCTTTATAGCCATATTTGATGGTAATGGAATTCTCGGATATCAATCCGATAATGTCTGTTGAGTTATCAATGGGACTAAGGGGTATATTAGTATTTTCCAGCTCGATGTCCCCTATCAAGTACATCTGGCCAGAGCAACCCCAAGTTTGTAAGCCAGCGAATTTACCCTTGATCCACAAATCACCATCCATAAAATAGGCACGATTCCGATTACCATTTGTGGAGAACGGACTCCACAAGGTATCAATCACGGTAAAGCTATTCGTCCAAAGTGAGTCTCCGGGAGGCGGATATTCATCGTACACAATCTTGTTTACACGCCTGGGAGAACTATAATCGGCTTTCCATCCGCTGGTACTTGATCCATCAGAAATTACCATGTAGAGGTCAGATCCACTAACAATTGTGGCTCCGCTACGTAGCTCTCTCGCCGATTCGGGGAATTCGTAGCCATCATACTCTTCTATCAAGCCACCTTGGAAAACTTCATCGAGAGGGTAGCTGCCAGAACTTGATACAATGTGACCCGCAGTAGTTACGAGGTTCAGGAACGTAGGCCAACCGCCGTTGTTTCCTCCCCCGGAGTTTTTAATATGGATATCCGAATTACTATGAACCTTACCCGTCAGTACGTCATAGCCATAGAAATAGACGTTATTACCCGCGGGCGAAAGGTCCTGATCCGTAAAGTACATAAACTCTGAAAATCTGGACTGGATGATGGAAAGCTCGCTGTATTTGCGCACGACGGATTTGCTGGAGCCGTAATAAGCAGCCTGGCCAATTCCATGTCTGACTTCCACCAGAGAGCGAATCTTGTAATACTCACGGGATTCACCAACGCTGCCGGTAGCTCCCGAAGTCCCTGCGACGATCGCCGCGCCTGATTGCTCAGACTTCTCTTTATTAATGCGGCTCTGGAGCCTGAAAGTACGCTTCAGATTACTATTCTGAATCCCAATGGACCGAAGTGGCGTGTAGATCACACTTACCGCATCGGGGTTGCTTTCCAAGACAGTCTGTCCCCGAGTAGCCTCCGCGCGCAAGAAATGCACGCCTTGGACACTTTCAAAATCCCATTGAAAAGATCTCGTGTCACGCATAGCCAAGCCAGCCATGGAAACTCCGCTCATCATTCCGATCACGGATAAAAGAGCCACAATTGCCAGGTTACCGCTTTGACTTCTTAGTATCTTGAGCATAAGTCCTCCCTAAACATTGCGTTTGGGTTGATCATTTTCTTACCATGTAAGTGGTGAAATCCACAGTTTTATAGACTTTATTTCTGGGTAAGGCCGCGTCTCGTACCAAGACCCTGGCCTGAAGATTTACTTTTAAGATCGCCAATTCTTCCGTCGCAACCGCGTTTAGAGGCAAGAGCGAGCCACCAGCATTTGCATCGGATACGGCAAACTTAGTCACCTGCATTCTGCCCTGCTGGCTGCGAATGGGGAAAAGATCCTTAGCGCTGCTGCTTTGCATGCCATTGTAAGAGTAGCGAACTTTGATCACACCGCGATCCAGATAAAAATGGATGAAATCATTGCCCTGAATCATTGAAGCGGTGGGTGGATATGCTTTAATTCCCGATGCTTGATTCGCTATCTGGGAGTTGCCGGTCAATTCCAGCTTTCTGGAGTTTACCACTCCGTAAAATTGCTCTCCTTCACCAAGGGCATACCCATTGCGGATGGTATCCAGGCACTTCATCGCCTCGGTCTGAAGGTCGATGTAATCGTTCAATTCTTTATAACGGCGAAAATACACACTGATAACCATCCCGGATACAAAGATAAGTACGGCGGATAAAGCCAACACCGAGATCAATTCGATCAGGCTGATACCACGGTTGTTCTTCAATATCTTCATCATGTTATGGTGTTGCTCCGCCAAGACTCATATAATAGTCTTCTCTCATTTGCACAAACTTCAGTTTTCGGTCGTGTGGATCCTGCCATTCTACGCGGGCTACTAGTTTCACGTACTTATACTGCTGCAAACCGTTGTATTCAATCTCAGGCACTGCTGTTACGCTCATACTGCCCATCAGCAGATCCTTCTTTTTGATGTGGTCTATCAGTACTTGCCGGGAGTTGAACAAGCGAAAATAATCCTGATCTCCATAATTGTTGTATTTGTTTATAAAATACTGACAATCCAGTTCTCCGGAGACGAGTAGAGTTGCCACGCGGTCCCGGTAATTTCTTACGCTCATTCTGTCGGCGAACATAATACCTATATATACGGTAATGATCAGCACCACCAGAATGACTGCCGTCACCAGCAATTCCAAAAGGGTGACCCCCCGCTCATTATTGAGCAGGCAGGGTTTGTCATGTAAAAAGCGGGGCGTCATCTTTAAACCTTCCTTCTTTAGAAACCGGCGCCGGTAGCAAAGAGTTTTGGATTTTCCGCCACTTCTTCAGCTACAGTGCGTTCCACAAAGTTATTCATCACCAGATTATACAGGGATTGATCCCTGGTCTGCATACCTTCCTTGGTGGAAGCTTGAATGATGGAAGGAATCTGGTAAGTCTTTTCTTCGCGGATCAGGTTCCTCACGGCGGCATTGGCTAACATGATTTCCACAGCAGGCACCCGGCCTTTGCCATCCTTGGTGGGCAACAAAGTCTGGGAGATCACTGCTTCCAGGGATTCCGCAAGCATGGAGCGAACCTGTTGTTGCTGCTCTTTGGGGAACATGTCGATGATACGGTCAATGGATTTTGTGCAACTGCCGGTATGCAGCGTGGCAAAAACCAGGTGACCGGTCTCAGCGGCGGTCAGCGCCAAAGACACAGTTTCCAGGTCGCGCATTTCACCCACAAGGATCACGTCCGGATCTTCACGAAGAGCACTACGCAAAGCTGCGGTAAAGCTCCAGGTATCGTGCCCCAGCTCACGCTGGTTGATCAGGCTGTTTTTACTGCGGTGAACGAATTCGATGGGGTCTTCCACGGTGATGATATGGCAGTAACGGTGGTCGTTGATACTGTCGATCATCGTGGCCAGGGTAGTGGATTTTCCGCTACCGGTAGGCCCTGTTACCAGAATGAGCCCCTTTTCTTTGGTGGTAAGCCTTTTCAAAATCTCCGGAAGCTTAAGCTCTTCATAGGGCTTAATCTCATTGGGGATCACGCGGAAGGCTGCCGAAATACCATTGATCTGATGAAAGGCATTCACACGGAAGCGAACATCGTTTGAAAGCTTCGTGGAAAAGTCTATCTCCAGATTCTTGCGGAACATTTCCTGCTGCACTTCGTTCATCACGCCGAACACCAGAGTTTCGATTTCTTCCACAGATTGAATGGGAAGATTAAGTCTTTTCATCTTGCCGTTGACCCGCACCATGGGGTGCGAGCCTGCGGCAACATGAAGGTCGGACGCTCCAGCCTCAGCGGTAAAGCGTAGTAATTCGTGGATTGTCAAAGTACCGTCCTCCCTTGATTAGTCGGTCTCCAGTCCTCCGGACTCAGGGTTGGTCCAAGTGTCAATTCCGTATCCGTGGAATTTAGCTTCGGGAACATCATACCACACTTGTTTGCCTTCGCCGCCAGGGAAATCCTGGGTGGAGGTGGCGATGTACTTATTAGGGGGATTGCCAACTACTTCAAACTTCCAGTTTTTCTTTGTGCTTTCGCCCAAACTGGCTTCTTTCTGAGCCATCTCAAGGGTGAAACCATCAGTGGAACCGTTGGTCTGCATGTAGATGTCGTAGGCTTTGCGGATGGTGGAAATTGCGGTCTGAGCTTCTGTGCTACGTGATTTCTCAACATAGCGCAAATAGCGAGGAACAGCAATAGCAGCCAAAATGGCTACGATGATAACCACTACCAACACTTCGATAAGGGTGAAACCCTTTTGGTTCTTCAGTTTTCTGAGCATTTTTGTATCCTCCTGGGGGATCGTTTTATTTCTTGTTTTCCTATGTATGCAAGATGCGTACCAAACCAAACTTCAATTTGCCCTGCGACCATAAACACAGAGCGGAAACTCATCCTAACGGCGGTCTGCCGTTGCACAGCGTAGTAGTAATTTTCCACGATATTGCAAGTTTATGCGGCTGTGAAATTCAGTCAACCAATTTGTTCACTCTTCTCTTCCAAAGTCCTGCTCTATTCACTCTTCCTGCTGGCTTTTCTGGCTTCCTGGCCACTTACCACTCTCCCCGATTCCTCTTCCGTCCCACGTGAGAGGGTGGCAAGAGGGTTGGTATGGCGAAGGAGGCCAGGAAGAAGGATGTGCAGGCGGTCGCCGTACCGCCTATGCCCTATCTTTCACAGGGGTGATTCAGGCTTTTCGCAGGTACACAAGTGAATATGCTCGGCGCTACGGCGAGCGCCGGTACTCCCGATTGTACAGGCAGTCGCCTTAGCGCATATTTATAATCATGCCCCCATTCGGGGTGCCGCCCAAACCCGCATCCAATCGCAAAGACAATGTCAATAGCCTGAGCCCTTTATGGGTAAAGATGGCAGAGATGATGTTCCGGATAAGCATCAAACAATTGCAGGATATTTGGCTCTGCTCAGTATGATACATTAAGGGATATAAAGTTTACGTCCAAATATCGCAGCGACCTTATGTAATTTTTCGCAAAAAAGCCTTGACGCTTACGTGCAGCTGGTGATTTTGGCGCAAACAGTATCAATATAGAGCAAGACAAAAGGAGCATTGAATGTCAAATATCAAGCTTATCCTATTGACTATCAGTACAATCCTGATCAGCTCGGTTCTGCTATTTGCTGCCGAATCTGAGCCTACTCCGGTAAAAAATGATAATAAGTTAGAAGATAGGGACATCCTGGCTGAGTTTCAGGGTGGGCAAGTCCTGAGGAAGGACCTGCAGTTTAAGATCTCCAAATTGCCCCCCAACATGCAGGGCCGTTTTCAAACTGTTGATGGTCAGCTCCAGGTGCTGGATATCATCACCACCGAAGAAGTCTTTTACCGCAAGGCGATAGATCTCGGTATCGATAAAAGCCCCGACGTTCGCGACAGGATTCTCCAAGTGCAGAAACGCTATTATCTTCAGGAGTACTACAAGCGCAATGTGAGCGATCTGGTTACCCTCACCGAAGATGATATGCAGAGCTTTTATCAGGAAAACCTGAAGCTCTTTTACATGAATCCAAACATCACCATTCATTATATACAGACCGCCAGTGAAGCAGACGCTCAGGCTGCCATCGCAGAATTGAACGCCGGAGCTTCCTTTGCCGAAGTATCGGATAAATACAACCAGAACACTTATGCCAAGGGCTTGAAGGGTGTGATCAAAAACATCCGACTGAATGGCAACATCCCCGGTTTGGGCAATGATCCCGTGCTGGAAGCCAGTATTGGCGAAAGCGTTGCGGATCCCGTGGCAGTGATTGGTCCCGTGCAGACCGATAGCGGTTGGCATATATTCCGCACGGTCGACATCATCGACGGCCGCCAAAAGGAATACCTGGAAGTGAAGCCCGAAATCGAGCAGCGCATGCGCCCCGCGAAAGAACGCGATTTGCTGGATGCCCTGAAAAACAATCTGATCGCCAAATACCAGGTTCAGATCGATACCGAGATGGTGGCAAAGATCGACCTGCAACAACAGCAAAACAATATCCCCATTGAACATGAAGTCCTGATCAGCGGCAGCGATCCTGAATTGAATTACACCGTATCCGATCTGCTGAATACCTTCACCAAAGTTTCCCCCCAGGAACAGATCTTTTATATCAAAGGCGGCGGAGCTGCTCAACTGATGGATCAGGAACTCATCCAAAAGCTGATCTATCTGGAAGCAAAGAACCAGCAGTATGAGCGCTATTTTGACGATAACGAAGAATATGTGCAGATGAAGCGCAATGTGCTATTGCGCCGGGCCTTTGAGTATCTGGTACTGGAAAAAGTGGAGATCTCAGATTCCGAAGTGGCCGCACGTTACGAACAGGATATCGAAAGCTACATCAATCCCGCCAAACGCACCATCCAGGTACTCTTCTTTGAAAACGAAAAGACCGCCAATAAGGCCTGGAAGAAATTCGCCAAGGCTCACAAGAAGAATAAAGAAAAAGACATCAATAAGATCATCACCAAATACTCCACCCGTCCTCAAAAGAGCATCTATGAAAACCAGTATGACAACGGCGTGGTAACAGGTGTGGCTCAGGACGCGGAATTTTCCAAACGCATCTGGACCAATCCCGTGGGCTACCTTTCCCCCGTATTCACTGCCAACAATGGCGATATCGTCTTCTTCCGCACCCTGTCTGAAGATGCGAAGAGCTACAAGCCCCTCACCGAGGTGGAACCCAGAGTGCACGGCGTGATCAGACAGGAAAAAGAAAAAGCCATGCAGGATAAGGTGATCGAGGAACTGAACGTGGAATACGACATGAAGAAGTATCCCGAACGCATTCAGCTCAATCTCAGCGCGGACGAACTCTTCACCCATGCCGATAACGCCGCCCGCAGCCGTAATTACAAGGACGCCATCATTTTCTACGATCAAATCATCAAGAATTATGCCAATGGCGTGGATGACTATAAAGCTTCCTTTATGAAGGCTTTCCTGGTGGCAGAAGAAATGCAGGATAAGGATCTGGCCTTACAGCTTTTCCGCTCCTTCCTGGCTAAGTATCCTGAAGGCGACCTGCATGAATCCGCCCGCTTTATGATCGATAGCCTCGAGGGGAACATCGAAGGCTTCGAGGATTTCGAGTAAACTACTTATCCATCATATATAGACAAAAGTGGAGCCCCTCGGGTTCCACTTTTCTTTTATGATTATTCTCGAGCAGAGCTGATGCTGTTTCGCCCGCCGATTGATCTAGCGCGCTTCAGCTTTCGCCCAATACCCGTGCCAAATCCGCTGCGGGCAACCAACCCGTGGTTCCATTGGGTGTCCTTACCAGGCACCATTCGCCCTTGGTTTTTTCCACAGTCAAGATCAGATTTTCATGGATCAGGGCAAGACGGGATGCGGTTTGATCGGCTTCGGAACGCAATTCTGCAGTATCCGCGATCACTACCGCCTTGTTATTGAAGGCCTGGCGGTAGGCTTTGATCCCCAAAAAGATGCCGGCTACAATGAACAGAATCACAGCGATCCCGCTGATCAATTCTGGAAAAGCCCGTTCCTTCTCAGGATCGTAATGCATCAGCCAATGAAGACTTAGCGCCGCGATAAAGAGAAGAACCAGGCAGAGGATCGCCATCCGGTTCAAACTCATAAAATCATAGGCCGCAAAGAATACCCTCACCAAAAAGAGTCTCTGAGGATATTGATCTTTGTCCGGCGATAGTCCACAGATATAATCCAGATTTTCTGCCGCCGCTTTGTGGGCGGAATTGAGGTTCAGAGCACGGAGAAAGTAAAGATTCGCCTTTCCGCTTTGCCCTGTCTGCCAGTATCCTACGCCTATATTGTAATACAGATCGGCATTTTGTACTCCTGAGCGTTCCAGCTCCAGCATTTGCTCCAGCACGTTGGCTCTTGCCGATATGGCAAATCCTACGATCACCAGCACTAAGATTATCCGCTTCATTTGCCAACTCCTTTGCTCTGCAAGCCGCTAAACGCGCTTACCAACTGGGTGAGAATCAGCAAATCCGCGCTGATCTTAATGGCGCTGATCTCTTCAGGACTATACCGCGCTTTGGCACTTTGATCCAGGAAATCTGAGGTTTGCCGCAAAAGCTCATCCGGGACATCATGCTCTTTGAGGATTTCGATCTTTTCCGCAGTGGAAAGCCCTTTGGCTATGCCGTATTTATCGGCAAGGAACTGGGCGAATCCGCGCTCTGCCAGCAGATAAAAATCCTTTGAGGCGCGTTTGGCAGCTTCACCAGACTCTTGCAAATAGCGTTTCAGATTGCGGCTGGCCTTTTTCCTCATGTACGCGGCAGGATCGCCATTGCGCTGCTTCTCATTTTGTGCCAGCCAGGCGGATACTCCGAGGGCCAGCAGGATGATGGCGATCAGTAGCCAATACCACCATGAGACAAGGTATGATCTGTATTGGGGGTAGCTGGGACGTGACAGCATGGGTTTGATGGTCTTCGGTCCGCTGCCATCCAGTAAACCCGAAAAGTAACTCATCACATTGGCGCCGGATACCTCTACAATGATACTTGGGCTGTGGTAAGTGCGGTAAATCCAGGCATCCGGATCGAACCAGGAAAAGCTGAGCCGGGGTAGTGTAAAGATGCCCTTGTCGGAGGGAATGATGGTGTAGTACAGGGAGCGACTGCCATCAATGCCGGATTTGAGACGATCTACGGCCACGGGGGTGGAGATCTGCGCCGCTGTGCTCGTGAATACCGGATTGGCAAATTGATTGAAATTTCCGGTGCCGGCAATCCGCAGACTAAAGGTGACCGCCTCTCCCAAACTGATCTTGGTGGTGCTGATGCTTTCCGATACCTGAAAACTGCCAACTGCTCCAGCATAAGCTTCCGGTACATTGGTATCCGGCAGGGGCAACACCTCCAGATACTCATTATTGGAAGTGATGTTTTGCGACATGTAGCCGAATTCGTAGATCCTCGCGCTGCCCCTCATCCTGGGGATCTGCACGCGCCCGGTTTCATTTGGCAGCAGCACCAGACGTTTGATCAGGGCCCGTTGGAAGCGTTTACCCTGATAATCCACCCTTTCATAGTCCAACATGGTGGGTTGTTCATAAACGCTCTTGCCGTAGCCAGGGAAATCCTGCTCTTCTTCCAGATTGAAGGAGCGCACCATCTGATCTGTATAAAGGTAGTATGATACCACCACCGGCTGTCCCTTGAACACTTTGCGATGCTGCATCTGCGCCAACAGCAAGGTCTTACCCTGCATTCGGCTGGCCGACCAGGGCAGGTCTGGATCGGTGTACACATCAAAAGGATCGACCGCCGGACCCTGCTGCGAAGGATTGCTGCCAACGGGCTTTACAACGTTGATCTCAAACGCGGGAGTGCTGTACACTTTGTTTACAACGCGGATCTGCTGCGCCGGGATCGTTGTTTTGCCTTCTGCCTTGGGTATGTAATAGTAAACAAAAGTGCGGCTCACTCTGGTGCTGCGCTTGAAATTGACGATGGTACTGGAAGAGCTGGAGGATGAGCGCATGTTTACAAAGCTGAAGTTCCCGATCTGAGGCGGGCTGGGTTCGGACATCGTGAAGCTGCCTTCATTGCTTACTTCGATGGTATACTCCAGTCGGTCAGCAGTGCTTAAGGTATTCTTGTTTACCGAAGCCTTCACGCTGATCGCCCCGGTGAGAACGGGCAACAGAATAAATACGAATATAAGGAAAAGAGTCAGGTTCTTTGGATTCATATATTACCACCAATTATCGCTGCGTTGTGGGGGCCGCTGCTGCTGTTCTTTACGGTCCTGGGTTTCTTTATTGTCCAGCGCTTCCAGGATATTGCGCACTTCCTCTTCGGAACGCTGCTGATCACCAGTATCCTTCTCCTCTTTCTGGGGGGGAGGCGGATTTTGCTGCTGTTTGCGGATGGCCAGTTCCAGATTCGCCTTGGCGTCCTTGTCATGGGGATCCACCAATAACGAGCGTGTGTAGTAGTCTATCGCGGAAGCGTAATCCCGGGCAGAGAAGGCGGCATTACCTCTATCATATAGGATACCGGCATCCTCAGGTTCCGCGGCGAGAGCTTCATCCATGACCCCGGCAGCCTCATCCGGTTTTCCGCTCTTGTACAGTGCTTTACCGAGATTGGCTTTGCTGTCCTCACCGTTTTTGGAGTACAAATCGGCAGCTTTGTCATAGCGATCGCCGTTGTAATGCATATTTGCCAGGCTGGAACGAAACACCTCAGGACGGAAGAAGAACTCGGCAAGCAATAGCAGCACTAGGATCAGCAGCGCGGTAAGGATCACTTTTCTCTGTTTCATCGCTGTCCTTGTCCCCCACGTTTATCGGGCAAGATCACTATCTCAAGGAAGATGATCAGCAGAGCTATGATCACGAAGATGTGGTACTGCTCTTTGTACATGTTTACTGCGCGTTGCTCAGTGCGCATTTTTTCACCAGAGTAAATGCGGGAAAGCATCAGGCTAATCTCCGCGGCGGAAGGAGTGACCCGGTAAAATTCGGCACCGCTGACCCTGGCGATCTGTTCCAGAGTTGCCTTATCCAGGGTGCTGATCCGTTCCTCATTGGTATAGGGATTGCGGATCAAAGCGCCGCTCTCGCTGCCCACGCCCATGGTGTAGATTCTAATGCCTTTGTTGCCCAGTTCCCTGGCTTTTGCCACTGCCGAGCCCGAAAGATCCTCGCCATCGGAGATCAGGATCAGTACTCCTTCACCGGCGGCGGCATTGAACGCAGTCAACGCCAGATCCAGGGCACGGGCGATATCTGTTCCCGGCCTGGCAGCGCTATTGGTATCCAGGCTGCTCAGTACCATTTTAAAGGCTTCGTGATCGTCGGTGAGCGGACATTCGATGGTGGCGGCCCCAGCAAACGCAATCAAGCCGATGCGGTCTGTCTTCAATTGATCCACAAAGGCAGAGACCTGCAGAATGGAGCGTAGCAACCTGCTGGGAGCTATGTCTGTAGCCTCCATACTGCGTGAAACATCGATGGCAAATATGATGTCCATGCCCCCGGTACTCAGATCCCGCTCCTGAAAGTCCCATTGCGGACGGGCAATGCTGAATACAATGAAGCCCAGTGCGATGATCAGGAGATATAGCTTCAAGCCGCTATAGAAGGGCGATAACCTGGCCAGGTAGATCTGAGTGAAAGGCTGCGCGGCATATTTGACGAAACGCCGGTTGCGTCGCCGGGAAAGGCGCCCCACCAGAAAGATCAGAGCGGGAATCAGGAAAAGGAGCCAGAGTGCTTGGAGATTGTGCAGATTCATCGTCACTCCGGAAACACTGGCAGCCAGAAGCTTTTACAGATTATCTCAAACAGGAGCAGGAGCATGGCGGCAAGCAGAAGCAGGTGAAAGCGATCCTCCCACAGGTAATTCATCTTTGCCAGCATCTTTGTCCGCTCCAGCTTGTCCAATTCCAGCATGATGTTGCGAAGTCCCGCCGCATCAGTGGCATTAGCAGCCTTATTCGTTCCGGTAAGTGCTGCGATCTGATCCAGGGTGAGCATATCAAGCTCGATCAAGGTAGGGATGTTTCGGGTGCCAAAAAAGGGATCGGCATACGGAAAGGGCACCAATCCACCACTTCCCACGCCGATTGGGTACACTTTGATACCCATGGCAGCTGCCATTCTGGCTGCAGCGATGGGGTCGATCTCGCCGGTATTGTTCACGCCATCGGTGATCAGAATTACAATGCGGGATTTTGCTTTACTATCTTTCAAGCGGGTGACCGCTTTGGCCAAACCCATCCCTACTGCAGTGCCCGAAGCCTCCATATTCACTTCCAGATGGTCCAACGCAGCCATCACACTGGCATGATCCCAGGTCAGGGGACTGGCTGTGATGGCATATTCGGAAAAGGCAATCAGAGAAAACCGATCGTTCGGGCGACGGGAGACAAAGTCTTTGGCCACCTTCACTGCCGCTCCCAACCGGTTTTGTGGCATGAAGTCCAGCGCCAGCATGGATCCGCTAACGTCCATGGCGATCACGATATCCACCCCGTTCTTTTGCAGATCACGAACTCCGTGTCCCCATTGCGGACGCGCCAGAGCCAGAACCAGGCATAGGATCAGCATGGACTTCAAGGCAGGGTAAAAATAGCGGTACAGATTGTGACTGCCTTGCAGCTCCATCAGCAGCGCCAGACGCGACGCAGGCAGTCCATTGACCTTGCGTGAGCGGATCACCAGCTCGTAATACAGATAGAGGGGAATCGCCAGCAGTAACAGCAAAAACCCGGGCTGGGCAAATCTAAAGGCCACTCAGCCCCCCTTCCCGCAGCAGATAAAGCTGCAAGGCCTGGGTCTGAAGAGTAATCTGCTGGGTACTCACCTGCTCTTTGGCAAACTTCACGCGATCACAATAGTCGAGGATACTCAGGGCTTCAGGAGCATTTAACGACGCCACATCACGCATCAAGCGGCGAATCTCGGATGTCGTCATCTCCATGGCATTGAAGCGGTAATTTTCTTCCAGATAGCTACGCAGGATTTGGGACAAGCGGTAATGGTATTCCAGCAGATCCGTCTGGGCTAAAGCGCTCTGCTGCAAGGCATCCAGAGCCGCCAGCGCTTTCTTCCAGGCCGGGATCGGAATAGGTAGCGGTCGAGGTTTTTCGGCCACGGGAGCTGGGGTTCTGGCTTTTTTGGGACGAGCCGTCATTAGCAGCCACACTGCCAGGGTCAAGCACACCAATCCGATGATCAGATACAGCCAGAAGGGTAACTCAAAGGGCAGCCTGAGCGGAGGCTTCAGATCCCGGAGCAGCGTGTCGCTTTCCGCGCGCGTTGCCAGGACATGAACCCTGAAGGCATCGGTGCTCTGATCCCGCACATTGGAATCCACTGCCAGCAAATCCAGCTTGGGAAAGCTAAGCGCGCCGGTGTTTAAAACCATGATCTTCAGAAGCGCTGTACTTCCGAGATCCTTATGGCCAATATCTGTCTGCAGGATGCGAAACTCTTTCAGCGTGTCCGGAATCACCACTTCCTTCAGTCTAAAATCGGTTTCCAGCTTCAGCTCAAATACACTGCCGATGCTGAGGCTATCCGCCCCGAAAAGACTCTGCTTCAGCTCCGCCGAGAGAGGCAGAATCAAGCACAGTAAGAGAAGGGGGAGCAGCTTTTTCACCGGTGATACCTCACCGCCCGCGAGAGGAAAAACTGTCTGAGTGCGCTGATATGCGAATCCCCACCTCTAAAGAGGATGTGATCGCAAGACATGGATTTGAAGCTTTCGGACAGTGCTTTCTGAGCCAGCGCGACCCGGGCTTTGTAGGCACTACGCACTTTCGGAGAGGATGTATTGATCCAGCCCCGTTTCCCGGTCTCCGGATCGCTAAGGCACAATATCCCCGCGTCGGGCAGCTCCAATTCGCTATCATCCAGCACCTGCAATGCTATGAGATCGTGCTTTTTTGCCAATACAGCCATCTGCTTTTCGTAGTTTTCATCCAGAAAATCGGAAAGCAGAAAGATCACGCTGCGTTTGCTGAGTATCTTCCCCGCGTATTCGCAAGCCCGGCCGAGGGAAGTTTGCTTTGATATGGGTTCGTGATACAGGATTTCCCGCAGTATTTCCAGAGCCCGATTGCGTCCCTTGCGCGGAGGCAGAAACTTCTCCAGACGGTCGGAATACATGATCAATCCACAGCGATCGCCATTGGCAACGGCGGAGAAGGCCAGAGTGGCGACGATCTCGGCGATGCGTTCCTTTTTCAGCGCTACTTTGGTGCCAAAGAACTGGGAAGCAGAGATATCCACCACAAACACCACGCTCAGTTCCCGGGTTTCGCGGTATTTCTTGATGTAGGGCAGGCCCAGGCGCGCAGAGACGTTCCAGTCTATATCGCGATAGTTATCTCCAGCTTGATACTCGCGCACTTCGCTGAATTCCAGGCCCTGACCCCGGAAGCTGGAATGGTACTCGCCCACAAAGATATCATTGACCACATTCTTGGTCATGATCTCCAGTTTCCTGATTCGTTTCAGAATGTCTGCAGTGCTGACCAGATGCACTTTTTCTATTCCTTACAAACTGGATTTACGGTACTTCGATCTCGTCCAAAATGCGGCTGATGATCTCTTCGCTCTTGATCTCTTCGGCCTCCGCCTCGTAAGAAAGGATGATGCGATGACGCAATACATCAGCTCCGATGGCTTTGATATCGTCGGGAATCACATAGCCGCGTCCCTCTAGATAGGCATTTGCCTTGGCAGCGCGGGCTAGATTGATGCTGGCGCGGGGTGAAGCGCCATACGAGATCAGGGGAGCCAGGGAGCCCAGACGGGGATAGCGTTCCGGATGACGGGTCGCCATCACCAGGTGCAGGATGTAATCCGTAAGCTTTTCTTCCATAAAGACTTTGTGCATCACTTCGCGCATGGAAGTAATCTGCTGCGGCGTGAGCACTGCCCGCAAATCCGGCTCCTGAGGATCCACCATCAAAGCCATGATCCGGCGTTCTTCTTCAAAGGAAGGATAGCGGATTAGCAGCTTCATCATAAAACGGTCCACCTGTGCTTCCGGCAAGGGATAAGTCCCTTCCTGCTCGATGGGGTTTTGCGTGGCCATCACGAAGAAGGGCTGCGGCAGCTTTTCGCTGGTATCGCCGATGCTTACCTGACGTTCCTGCATCGCTTCCAGCAAAGCGGATTGCACCTTGGAAGGCGCGCGGTTAATCTCGTCGGCAAGGATGAAGTTTGAAAATATGGGTCCCTTTTTGGGGATGAATTCCCCCGTCTTCTGATTGAAAATCAAGGTGCCCGTAATGTCCGCGGGCAGAAGATCCGGAGTAAACTGGATGCGGTTAAATCCCGCCTGCAAAGTGCGGGCGAGGCTGCTGACGATGAGAGTCTTCGCCAATCCGGGAACACCCTCGATCAGCACATGGCCATCTGCCAATATGGCGATCAAAAGCCTTTGGATAATGGCATCCTGTCCCACAACCACTTTCGCTAATTCATTGCGCACATCGCGCATAGCGGCCGATGATGCGGCCACCTGAGCCTGGATTTCTTCGATCAGCACATAACCCCCTGTGAAAATATTATCGATTAACGCGAAAAGGGGAATCCGGCACACCGTAATTCCCGATTATATTACTTTTAAAAGCTATGAGCGCGTAAGATGTATCTTATCTGGATACGGCTTTACGGACCTTGTTGGCTTTCAGGCAGGAGCTGCACACTTTCACGCGCTGCACACCGCCATTCATGATCGCACGAATCTCATGCAGATTGGGGTAAAAGCGACGCTTGGTGGCGTTCAACGCGTGTGAGCGATTGTTACCAACCTGAGCGGTCTTTCCACAGATATCGCATATTCTTGACATGATAAACCGTCCCTTCAATTTTCTTATTTGAGTGCCACGTTATTTTGGGCGCTCTTTTTGACAAGGGATTTATTATATACTCTGGGGAATCCTGATGTCAAAACGGCTGCCGCCCTGATCGGTGGGTACATACTCCAGGCGGCCTTTGTGTTCTGAAACCAACTTCCGGCAGATCGCCAGACCCAAACCAGTGCCATGCGACTTGCCATAGGTAACAAAGGGCTGGAATAGATCCGCCTTGATCTCATCCGGAATACCGGGGCCATTGTCTGTAACGCTGATCTGGAGCCAACCTGAAGCCATGGAAGTGGTAATCTTGATCTCACCTTCGCCGATTATGGCTTCGGAGGCGTTTTTGATCAGATTCATCATCACCCGGCGGATCTTGCTCTCATCAAAGTGGACGTAATCCTTGATCTTGTTCTCCACCACAAAACTGATCTTTCTGCTCTCCAGAGCGGCGATATGCAGAGAACGCATCTCGTCAAAAAAGTCATCCAGCTTGATCTTTTGCACCAGGGGTTCGCTTTCCACTCCACGGGCAAAATCCAGGATCTCGCGCACCATCTGATCGATCAAACGGGTCTGTTTCACAATATTCTGGCTGTACTGACTGGTGTCGGGAGACATGTTTTCGATCAACTGCGCAGTGAGTACGATCACGGTGAGCGGAGTCTTGATATCATGGATAATCTTGCTGGCAGCCATCCCGATCGCCATCAGGCGGCTCTTGCTGATCATCTCGTCCATCAATTCCGCGAAACGCTCGTTGGTTTCTCTCAACCGTACGGATAGAGTGCGCATCAGATTGAACATCATCATGGGATGAGTAAACGAGATATCCACAAATACCTTCCGTGGGATCAGGAGCAGTTCTACATCGTCCAGCGCGCGCACCGACGCGCTACGGGGTTCGTCGTTGATCACCCCCATTTCACCAAAGAATTCTCCGGGTTCCAGTACGGATAGTTGCGCGTGGGGCATATCCAGATTGTTCAGATTCTTCATGATCTCCACGCGTCCCTTACAGATATAAAACAGGTTGTCAGCGGTCTCGTTTTCAGCAATGATGTTTTGCCCGGCCTTGTAATGAATGCGGGGAAGATCCTTGGCAAAACCGTTTACCTCTTCTTCACTGAGGCCCTGAAAGATGCTCTGAGGCTTTAATTCATCTTGTTCCATACTGCTACTCCCTAATCGGAAAATTACTCAATTGCCCTATGATTTTCATGTTCGGAATATCTGTCAAGTAATTCCTCGGAGTTCAGGTACTTTGGAACAATGAGCTCCATATCTGGAGGAGTCTTCGGTTTCGCTTGCCGATTTGTCCGGACTCCGCCTCAACCCAACGAGACTAAGGACACCAGTCACCGTGTAGACGGGCTTCTCTGGCTAACTGACCACTTGCCACCCACCCGCATTCCTCTTCCGTGGGACGCAGGAGGGTGGCAAGAGACTTAGAAAAGCGAAGGAAGCCACGAATGGACAATCCCGATCCCCGATAAAAGACTTGACGGAAATCCGGCTCGGGATATTTAGGTAATTATCTAAATACCTAAAAGAGGAAGTTGACATGTCAGACAGCACCTTCAAAGCGATCGCCGATGCCAGCAGACGCAAGATCCTGCAATTGCTGAAGCAGCATCATAGCCTCAGCGCGGGGGAAATTGCTGAGCATTTTGAATTCAGCAAAGCCAGCCTCAGCGAACATTTGAAGATCCTGCGCAATGCGAACCTGATCTACGGCGAAAAACGGGGGCAGTATATCCACTATTCCCTGAACACCGGCGTGTTTGAAGACATTCTGACCTGGGTGCTTACCTTGAGAAAAAGCGAGGAATCATGAAACGCATCACAAACTACTGGGGATCATTGATCCTGCTATTCGTATACGCTGTAGCTCTTATCTATTTTATGACGGTGTTGCCCTCAGACACTCAAATCCCGATGCACTGGAACGCCAGGGGTGAGATTGACGGATACTTTGGCAAGACCGGAGCCACACTTTTTGGCCTTGGCTTCAGCTTTGGGCTGTTTTTATTACTGTATCTCCTCCCCCTGTATTCGCCCAGGCACAGAAAGGATGAAGAGCGATTTGAAAAGGTGTTGCCCGCGGTGACCTTTGTAACCATCCTATTCTTCGTATTGATCAACCTCTACAGCTATCTGATCGCCTTGTACGGCAACGTGATACCGGTAAATTTCATCTTTGTGTTGATCGGCTTGCTTTTCGTCTTCCTGGGTAATCTCCTGCCCAAAGTGCCGCGCAATTTCTTCATTGGGATCCGGACGCCATGGACCTTGACTGACGGGGAAAACTGGCACAGGACTCACCGTTTGGGAGCCTATCTCTTTGTTTTGGGAGGGATATTGATGCTATTAAAGGCCTTTGTTCCTTACTCTGCCCGGATGTTTCACACTTCATCGACGATCCTTGCCCTGGTGCTGGTCCTTTATCCGCTCGTGTATTCATTCATCCTCTTCAAGCGAAAACGAGCATAGAGAAAAAACTTGACTCTTTTATAGCGTACTTACTAGAATGGATTACATTAGTTAAATAGCTACCGATAGGAGGTATAGTCATGTTTTTAAGCGGAGCACAGTTAAAGGAAGTATTCCTCAAGGCCAAGCAGCAACGCTTTGGAATAATCGCTTCAAATGTAGTTTTCGATTCTCAGATCAGAGCCATCGTTCAGGGCTATAACAGCGTTGGATCGGACGGTCTGCTGCAAATGAGCTCCGGAGCCTGCAAATACGCCGCGGGAGAATCTCAGGATATGAATGCCGGAGCACGGCTGATCTCCACCATCATCAAGACCTTTGCCGCGCAATTCCCCAAAAGCGGTGTGGGCTTGCACATCGATCACGCCACGCCGAATTACTTTGATTTCATCGTATTCTGCATCGAGAACAATCTGGTAACTTCGGTGATGATCGACGCATCCAAAGAAGCTTTGGCGGAAAACATCCGCATCACCAAAGAAGTGGTGACCGTGGCGCATAAACACGGCATCCTGGTGGAAGGCGAAATCGGCCACATCAAAGGCACCGAGGATGAGATCGTATCCGATACCGAGCTTTACACGCATCCCGAAGAAGCACTGGAATTTGTGACAAAGACCAATG
>JAEWNJ010000047.1 GCA_023392795.1 Candidatus Cloacimonadota bacterium | reverse complement strand
CGAAGCCAAGGAACCTACTTTACAAGAACTTAGCGATCTCGCAACATTGATCGCCGAGAAACACCATAGCCTCTAAACATCCCGTATACAAAAGCAAGGGAGCTCCAGCCAAATGGGGCTCCTTTTTTTTGTGGCGGATCATTCCGAGTAGGATGGCTTTACGCGGAACTACGAGAGATCTGCATCCCAGGCGGCGGCGATATCTTCCAGATCAAAGCCCTTGCGATACAAGGAGGCGAATACCTTCTCCTTCTGTTTGAAGGGCGGCAATTCCCGGTATTGATGGCGAAGTTTTTCGATCATCTCCCGCAGGGCATTTCTGCTGTACTCAGGATCGATGGCATCACTG
Source organism: Candidatus Cloacimonadota bacterium (assembly GCA_023392795.1). Lineage (GTDB taxonomy): Bacteria > Cloacimonadota > Cloacimonadia > Cloacimonadales > Cloacimonadaceae > UBA5456. The sequence continues at coordinate 8,012 of JAEWNJ010000047.1, read as the reverse complement.
AGCAGCGGTAGATAGAGGCTTTCCGGGATTCTGTGAGTGAATAGCTTCTGGATGATATAGCGTTTGCTCTTACCCCGGTCCAGCAGGCTGCGGATCAGGATTTCCGCAAAACGGGCATCGTCGATGTACTTCTTATCCTTGGCGATGGTGATGGCTTTATGGATTAGTGAGGGGTGAAACTCCTTGCGGGTAAGGTACTCCCGGCATTGCTGTTCGCTATGTTCCGCTTTGGCCTGATACTCGCCCAGCAGCCACCACACCCGGCTTTCCAGCAGCTTCATGATCTCCTGCTCCTGGGCTTCATCCAGGTCCAGCTCACAGGCAAAGGGGTACATAGAGCGGAGGGTTCTGATATCCAGAACCCCCCATATTTCATTGTCCAGGCTCACATACGCGGCCCGGCTTTTGTCATTCTTCGTCCAGTACTTCAGCTTCATTGGCTGTGGGCGCTTCAGTGAACTCATCGGGAGTAATCTTGGCGCGCAGTTTGGCTTCGATCTCTTCCAGAAGTTGCGGATTTTCAGTGAGATAGATCTTGGTCTTATCCGCTCCCTGACCCAGTTTATTGTCATTGTAGGAGTACCATGAACCCGATTTCTTTACGATGTCGTGCAAGCTGGCCATATCCAGGATGATATCCAGGTGAGAGATTCCCTGTCCGAAGATGATGGGGAATTCCACAGTTTTGAAGGGTGGCGCAAACTTGTTCTTTACCACTTTCACCTTGGTACGGGCGCCGATCACCTGCGGTTCGCCGCTGCCTTCCTTGATGGCGCCGCCATAGCGAACTTCAAGGCGGAGAGATGAATAGAACTTCAGTGCTACGCCGCCGGTGGTGGTTTCCGGATTCACAAAGGCCGGAGTGCCGATCTTCATACGGGTTTGATTGATGAATACCACCGCGGTGTTGCTTTTGGAGACGATGGCGGTAAGCTTGCGCAGAGCCTGACTCATCAGACGGGCTTGCAGGCCTACATGGCTGTCGCCCATATTACCTTCGATTTCCTGACGGGGAACCAACGCTGCCACGGAATCCACGATGATGAGGTCAACCGCGGAACTGCGCACGAGGGTCTCGGCAACTTCCAGGGCCTGTTCGCCGCCATCGGGTTGGGATAAAAGCATATTATCTGTCTGCACTCCGAGGCGTTTGGCATACGCCACGTCCAGGGCGTGCTCGGCATCGATGAAGGCTACGATTCCGCCCTGCTTCTGGCATTCTGCGGCGATGTGCAGAGAAAGCGTGGTTTTACCGCTGGCTTCAGCGCCGTAGATCTCAATGATCCGGCCTTTGGGAATGCCCCCAATACCCAGGGCGATATCCAGATTGAAAGCGCCAGTGGGGATCACATCAACGGTTTGGATGGGTTTATCGCCCAGGCGCATCAGGGTTCCTACGCCGAAACGCTTTTCCAATTGAGACATTGCGGTTTTTAGGGCTGCATCTTTGTTTTTATCCAGCATCTTACCTCCATTTATGATAAATTATATTGCTGTAGTTGATTGTAGACGGGGCCTTGTGGCCTTAAGGTGCTGCGATACAGGGAGATGGTATCCCAGCTAAGCAGATTATGAGGGACGGGATGAGCCAGCACGGCTCGTTCAAACTCGGGCTTTTGCGGGGCTTTAATCCGGCCCAGAGTGATGTGTAGCTTCAGGGCTTTGGTATCAGCATCCAGATCAAGCAAGCGCAGGGCCTTCAATAAATTGCGGTTAAAGCTTTGCAGACCGCTGTCTTCTCCGGATAGTTTGAGCCAGAGCAACCGGGGAAACTTGGCGGGAAAGAGCTCAAAACCCTCTGCCTGCAGTTTCACAGCACTCAGCTTTTCCGCTTCCAGAAGGGTGGCTTGTTGGATCTCTTTCAAGAGATGATCTGGCGCTTCGCCGATGAAGTTCACAGTCAGGTGCAGATTATCCGGTGTCACCCAGTTAATCCCGCCCGGGGAGAGCTTTTTGAAGCTATCCAAGGTCCTGATCAATTCTTCCTTCAGGATGTGGGGGACTTCCAAGGCGACAAACAGACGCATCAGCGCTTGTAACCGATGTCCATGAGGAACTTTTTGCGATGGGTGATGTCGGTATCCAGCTCAGTTCCTTTGGGTGAGGAACCGTCGATCACTCCCAAAATGCCAGATCCCTGCTCGCTTTTGGCTACGATCACCTGCACCGGATTGGCAGTGGCACAAAAGATATTCACGACCTCGCGGCAGTCTTTGATCCCGGGTAACACATTGATGGGAAAGGCGCCTCGCATGATGATCAGAAAGCTGTGACCGCAGGCCAGACGATGCATGTTTTGCACGGCAAGCTCGATCAATTCGTTATCAGTGCCATCCTTGCGGATCAGACAGGGTCCCGAAGCTTCGCAGAAAGCCAGGCCAAATTTGATCCCGGGAACGCTGTTTACCATCACCTCATACAGATCCTCTACGGTCTTGATGAAATGACTCTGCCCCAGTATGATATTGCAATCTTCAGGAAAATCCAATGGCAGGTTTTGCAGTTCCATCAGGCTACCTCACCTCTTCATAATATTCTTTCCCAAGTATAAAAGGGCAAGCGCAATGTCAAGCAAAATGTCTGGAGTAGGCGGCCCGGTGAGAAACCGGGCACTTCCTTAGAACTTCACTTCTTGCCTGCGCAGCTCAAAAAGCTCCTGCATCATAGATTCCAGGGGGCTGTCTGAAGGAGTGGGGAGGTCTTTTAGCCCCTCCATGTTCACCGCTTCGAAGCTTCTGGTCCGATAATGTTTCATAGTTTCGATGATATCCTGCGCGTAGTTATTCCAATAGGGAATATCCGCCGTTGCGGGGGAAATCCATTCCAGACGGTAGAAAAGGCGGGTCAACTCGCTAAACGCAGTGGATTTCAGGGGATTGGCAAAACGGGAGATCCTGGCCTGATCACCGATGGCAGTGCCTTCGATTTCCAGATATCCCGGTGCGGGCAGGATGAGATCGCATTCCTTGCCATCGGGCAGATAGGGGCATACCGCGACCTTGAAATCTGCTTTTGCGGCAGGTGCCGAGCCAAAACTGATGGCAAAGTCCACGGCGGAGAACTTCACTGGATGGGGATGCATGGCCAAAAATCCGCTGTGATTCATGTAATCCGTGGTGTGCATCACGTTATCCGCGCCGGCCAGATTCCAGATGGAGGCTGCCAGGGTCTCGGGAATGCGGTTTTGGTTATAGATAAAGAGGCGTCCTTCCGCGGCAGCTACCTGCCGCAAATCCGGATAGATCTCATCGGCAAAGCGGCTGAAGGCTTCGCGTTCCGGGAAGTAAACCAGGATCAGCTTTTTCCCCTTCCGCTGCTCCAGACGAATCAGGCTGAGCAGCGTGCGGTTCAGGCTTCCCACCAGCACGTATTCCCGGGCGTTCAGGAGCTTCTGATAAGATTCTGGAGTGGGTTTCAGGTCCAGATACAGATCGCTGAAGCTGAGGTAATCGCGCGAGGTGCTGAGCAGACATTCAAAGCTCTTGGCCACGCGATCTGCCAGCAGCATTTCCTCCAGAGTGATGTGTGGGCTGATCTCCACGCTCTTGCTCTGCGCAAGTTTGATGCGGGTTTGCAGCAGTTCGAGGGCGTCATTCCAGGATATCTCCCGGTAGTGATCGCCGTTTAACAGCAGCGGGGCCTGGATTCTATCCTGATGGGCTTGCCAGCCGAAACGACCCTTGAAACAGAGGTTCTTGCCGTTGAATCCGGGGTCTTTATCCGGAGTGGTGATGCGGGCAACTTCTCCGGCTTGCACTTGCGCTACAATCTCGCAGCCAACGCCGCAGAGTCCGCAGTTTTGCCGGATACTGTCCTTGGCGCGAGGATTCAGTTTGTAATGTAGATTGCGCTCCACCAATGCGCCCACAGGGCAGACGTCGATGCACTTTCCGCAGGCTACGCATCCCGTAGCGGTTAGAGATTCACCAAATTCCGGAGCTACAGAGGCGGCAAAACCGCGATAAATGAAGCCAAGCACGTTTGCACCCTGTATTTCCGCGCATGTTCGGATGCAGCGGCCGCAATTGATGCACTTATTGGCATCGCGCAGGATAAAGGGGTGAGTATAATCGATGGGATGTTTGGAGATGCTGCCCATAAAGCGATCCATCTCGATCTCGTATTCGCTGCAGTAACTGCGCAGGGCACAGGTCTCATTCACCTGACAGCCGCATTCCACGCAGCGGGCGGCCTCAGTCCGTGCAGCCTGTTCGGAAAAGCCTTGTTCCACTTCCTCAAAGCTACTCACAGCTTTTTCAAGGGGGATTTCAGGCATTTTCACGCGGGCAATGCGCTCGTAAATGCCATATTCTGTAGCAGAAACATCCTGCACTCTGTGAGCCTTCTTGGCATCAAAGATGAACTTTGCTACGGGCAGACTGCCGCTAGTGAGGTAGGCCTGTATGGCCTGAGCAGCCTTGCGTCCATCCGCAATGGCTTCGATGGCTGTGGCTGCTCCGCGCTGGAAATCTCCGCCGGCAAAGACGTTTGCCATACCGCTGTACATGGTGTTTTCATCCACGATGGCGGTTTGCCAGCGCGAAAGCGCGAGCTGTTTACCCTCCAGGCAGTTTCTATCTTCGGCAAAGGTAGAGATATCCGGCACTTGCGAGATGGCGGCGATAATGGAATCAAACTCTTCGGTGAAGTACTCTCCGGTGGGTTCCGGACGTCGGCGTCCGCTGGCATCGGGATCTCCCAGCTTCATCTTTTCGATCTTCACTTCTCTCAGCAGGCCGTTTTCCCCTAGGTATTCAACAGGATTGGACAGGTAATGAAACTTTACGCCTTCGTGTTCTGCCGCTTCGATCTCGAACTTTTCCGCCGGCATTTCGTCCTTGGTGCGGCGGTAGATGATGCTGACCTCGGCGCCCAGGCGGATACAGGTTCGGGCACAGTCGATTGCGGTGTTTCCTCCGCCGACGATGGCGACTTTTTTGCCGGTGACGGGAGTATGCCCCTTGGCATGGGCTTTCAGAAAATCGACGCCCAGATAACAGCCTTGCAGATCGCTTCCGGGTACAGGCATGGGCACCGCGTTCTGCGCGCCAATAGCCAGGTAGACGGCATCATAATCCCGGGATAGATCAGCCAGGAACACATCCTTGCCCAGGGCCTTGCCGGTGTGGATCTTCATACCTCCGGCGCACATAAGATCGATCTCTTGATCCAGGATTGATTTGGGCAGACGGTATTCCGGGATGCCGTAGCGCAGCCAGCCGCCACAGGCTTCCTCCGCTTCAAATAGATCTACGTCGTAGCCTTCAAAGCTTAGATAGTAGCCGCAGGTAAGACCGCTGGGTCCACCGCCGATGATGGCAATCTTCTTGCCTTGATCAGCTTTGCGCTCGGGAGTATATTGCCAGCAGTCCTTCAGATCTTCATCCGCGGCATAGCGTTTCAATTGACGGATGGCGATGGGTTCTTCCACGATCTGACGGCGGCATTCCGCTTCACAAAAGGCGGGACAGACGCGCCCGATGGATAAAGGCATGGGCAGGGTGTCTTTGATCACCTTTACTGCTTCGTGATACTTACCATTGGCGATCAGGGATACGTAGGTCTGAATATCCACGTGATCGGGGCAGGCAATCTTGCAGGGAGCTTCGCAATCGGCGTAGTGGTTGCTGATCAGCAGTTCCAATGCCATCTTGCGGGCCTTATGGATCTCTTCGCTGTCGGTATGGATCACCATGCCGGGGCTTAGTTTGGTTCCGCAGGAAGTTACAAATCCGCGTCGACCTTCCACCTGCACGGCGCAAACCCAGCAGGAGCCATAAGGTTTCAGCTCTTCGTCGTGGCACAGCGTGGGAATCTTGATCCCTTCGCGGGTGGCCAGTTCCAGGATGGTGATATCTTCAGGGGCTTCTATCGTTTTTCCGTTTAGTATTACTTCCATGGGCGTTATCCTTTGCTGATGGCATCGAATTTACAGGCTTTGAAACAGGCTCCGCATTTGATGCATTTATCCTGATCGATCACATGAACTTGTTTGACCGCGCCGCTGATGCAGGAAACCGGGCACTTACGGGCGCAGGCGGTGCAACCGATGCACTTGTCGGGGATGATCTCGTATTTTAGTAGTGAGGTGCAAACTCCGGCGGGACAGCGCTGATCCTGAATGTGGGCGAGGTACTCGTCCCGGAAATAGCGCAGAGTGGTCAGTACGGGATTGGGAGCCGTCTGACCCAAGCCACACAGCGAACCTTTGATGATATTGGTGGAGAGATCTTCCAGCCGCTGGATATCCTCCATTTCGCCTTTGCCTTCGGTGATGCGGGTAAGGATCTCCAGCATGCGCTTGGTTCCGATGCGGCAAAAGGTGCATTTCCCGCAGGATTCGTTTTGGGTAAAATTTAGAAAGAACCTGGCTACATCCACCATGCAGGTGCCTGTATCCATCACCACCATACCGCCGGAACCCATGATGGCGCCGGTGGCGTTGATGGAGTCATAATCCACGATGGTATCCAGCAACGAGGCAGGGATACAGCCCCCGGATGGACCTCCCATCTGTACTGCTTTGAAGGGTTTATCGGTCTTCATACCGCCGCCGACCTTGTAAATGATGTCTTTCAGCGGAATACCCATGGGAACCTCGATCAATCCGCTTCCGGCGATCTTTCCAGCCAGGGCAAAGACCTTGGTGCCGGGGGATTTATCGGTTCCGATCTTGCGAAATTCGGCAGCTCCATGGTTTATGATCCAGCTTACATTTGCCCAGGTCTCCACGTTGTTGATATTGGTGGGGCATCCCCAAAGTCCGCTGGCAGCGGGATATGGGGGGCGGATGGTGGGCATGCCGCGCTTGCCTTCGATGGATTGCATCAGAGCGGTTTCTTCGCCACAGACAAAGGCGCCAGCACCTTCCTTGATGTGCAGATCAAAGGAGAAATTGCTCCCCATGATCTTCTTGCCCAGATAGCCTTTCTTTTCCGCGGCTTCGATGGCGATCTTCAGATGATGGATCGCCATGGGGTATTCGGCGCGGCAATAGATGTATCCTTCATCCGCGCCCATCGCGTAAGCACCGATGATCATGCCTTCGATCACGTTGTGGGGATCGCCTTCCAGGGTGCTGCGGTCCATAAACGCTCCGGGATCGCCCTCATCGGCGTTGCAGACCACATATTTCTTGGTGGCTTCTTCCCGGGCAGCAAGGCTCCATTTTTGCCCCGTGGAAAATCCCGCGCCGCCGCGCCCACGCAGCCCGGAGGCTTTCACTTCGTCGATGATCGAGGCCGGCTGCATGGATAGGGCTTTCTTCAATGCGGTGTACCCGCCATGTTCTTCATAATCCTCGATTGATTTGGGATCGATGACCCCGCAATTTCTCAGCACGATGCGATATTGCCCCGCCAGCAATTCATTGTGCTTCGCGGTGTGTTTCTCTGCCAGGATGATGTTTGCAGGTGGGAGCACGCCTTTCTGATAATCTTCCACGAGCCCGATGATCTGGGCGGGATCGACCTTGCCGAGGCTTAGTTTTCCCAGTTCACCGCCGCTGAGTTCCACGATAGGTTCTTCGAAACACATGCCGATGCAGGCGGTCTTTTGCAAATCAATATCGGCACCGGTCTTTTCATAATCTGCCAAAACGTGGTAAACTTCCATCGCTCCGGCGGCTACGCCACAGCTTGCCAGACCTACTTTTACTCTGATTGTGCTCATGATTCCTCCCCTGAGGCATAACGTTCCAAAATCCCTTTGATGGATTCGGGAGTTAGTGTGCCATAAGTGGTATCGTCCACCATGATCACCGGAGCCAGCGAACAGCAGCCCAAACATGCCACTTCCATCAGTGTGAACTTCATATCGGAAGTGGTGTCTTCATCGTCGCCAAGGCCAAGCTCAGTCCTCAGAGCTTCCTTGATGCCGTCAGCGTCGGACACATGGCAGGCTGTGCCCTTGCAGACACGAATGATATGCTTGCCCTGTGCTTTGAGTTTGAACATGGAGTAAAACGTGGCAACGCCATAGATGTCCGCGGAGGGAATCTGCAGAGCATCAGA
>JAEWNJ010000128.1 GCA_023392795.1 Candidatus Cloacimonadota bacterium | reverse complement strand
GGGCATGGTGAGTTTCCTCGCATTGTGGCATCGCCAGATAGTTTTGAACGTGCCTTTACATTGTCAGCAGAATTGCTGGATCTGGCCTGGGAAGTGCAAACTCCGGCCATCCTGCTTACCGAAAAGCATCTCAGCGAAAGCGCAGCCGACATCGTGCTGAGTGATGTAGATTTCCCCGAGGAACCACCTCTACCTGTGCCTAATGAAAGCGATTACAAGCGCTACGCCATAACCGATAGCGGCATTTCACCGCTAAAGTTCCCCGGCCATGCCCATTCTGATGATGATGACGTGATCAAATGGAATAGCCACGAGCATGGAGAAAATGGGGTCAGAATCGATAATGCCCCGGCGATGATCGCGATGAAGGACAAGCGCAACCGCAAAGCGGCATATCTGAACCAGGCAACCCGCAGATACCAGCGCGTAGCGCATTACGGAGAAGGGGATACGCTGGTCTTTGCGTATGGTTCAACTGCATTGGAGCTGCGCGAAGCCCTCAAGTATCATTCCTTCAAGCTGATCGTTCCCATCTATCTGGAACCTTTCCCATCCGAGGAATTGGCTGAGTATAGAGGAAAAGAGGCTATCATCGTGGAGCATTCCTCGCATCCTCATTTCGCGGAATTTCTGCGCATAAAGCTGGATATCAGGAGCAAAGCAGATATACTGCGTTATGATGGGAGAACCTGGGATTCCATGGAACTGGCGAAACTGATCCGGGAGGCAGAGAATGCGTAGTTTAAATACCGGTAAAGAAAACACCTGGTGCGTTGGCTGCGGCAATTTCGGGATCATGGCAGCCATGAAGAAAGCGGTGAGCGCAATGGTAGAAAGCGGTGTATCCCTCAGCGATATCGCCATTACCTGCGGCATCGGTTGTCATGGCAAAATGTTTGATTACCTGAATATCAGCGGCATTTACGGTTTACACGGCAGAGCCCTGGCCACTGCGCAGGGCGTGAAGCTGGCCAATCGAGAACTAAAACTCATCAGTTTCGGTGGTGACGGCGACAGCCTCGGTGAAGGTCTGGAACACACGATGTTCGCCGCCAAACGCAACATCGACGTCACCCTCATCCTGCACAATAACGGCAATTACGGGCTCACCACAGGGCAGGCTTCCCCTCTATCCTACACTGGCTACAAGGGTCTTTCCACTCCCATGGGAAATGTGGAGGCACCCTTCAATCCCGTCACTTTGATGATGGAAGCTGGAGCCAGCTTTATCGCCCGGACCTACAGCGCTAAAATCGATCACCTTAGTAGCCTGATCCAACAGGCTGTATTCCATAAAGGCTTCTCCTTCATCGAGGTATTGCAACCCTGTGTGAGCTATAACAACACGTATGAGCTGTATAACTCCCGCTGTGTGATGATGGACGAAGTCCCTGCCACTGAAGAAGCTGCCCGCACTCTGGCCAAAGACAGCGAAAAGATTCGCCTGGGTATTTTCAAACAAGAAGTTAAGGCCGAATACTGCGAGGCCATCGGCATTCAGGATAATCCTATGAGCCGGTCTCAGCGCCTCAAGCTGATTAGCGGGAGCTAATGACCAAAATCCAGCGCAGATATATCGTCCAAGCCCTCTTTCTGGCATTGAGCCTGCTGATCCTTGTTATGATCATCATAAAGGGACGGCAGAGCATCCACAATTTCTGTCCCTACGCTGTAGTCTGCTTTGGCTTTTTGAAAGGGAACATCCTCTTCCTTTCCGTGGGTGTAGCCGCACTGGGGATCCTCATTGGGATGGGCTTCATGATCCTCAGCATGTTCTTTGGACGCTTCTTTTGCGGTTATATCTGCCCTTTGGGAACTCTCCAGGAACTACTCTACGCCCTCCGGCGCAAAAAGCTGGGAAAGCGGGTGAACTGGTTGGTGGAGCGAAAACTAGCGAGGATTAAGTATGTCGTCTTAGTGCTCAATATCCTCCTTGTAGTGGCAGGCCTTGCGTGGGTATACATCCGTTTTTGTCCGATCTATGGGATATCACGCTTATCTACCTTAGCCCTGGGTGGACTGGTAGTTTTCGCCTTAATCCTGGGGGCGGGATTCTTCGTGGAACGCCTCTGGTGCCGCTATCTCTGTCCCTACGCTGCTTTATTGAATCTTGCTCAGGGTCTGGACAAGCTTTTTGGCATCAAGAGGACCATGGTCTTGCGCAATCTCGAGCGCTGCATCGATTGCGGCATCTGCAGTGCCAATTGCCCCATGAATCTGGATCTTTTATCTTCTGAATACGTGGATGATCCCAATTGCATCCACTGTCTGCGCTGCTCCCGGAAATGCCCCAAGCCTGGTACTATAAGGATATGTAAATGAAGCAAATATACAAGATATTACTACTTGCGTTACTCGCAGCGATCGCCCTGATGCAGTTCATGGCGACACGAGGAGTGTTTCCCGGACAGGAAAAGCAGCAGGTATGCCCCGTGGATGCTATCAGCATGGTCAATGGCAAAGCCGTCATCGACAGTGCCAAATGCATTGGTTGTCGCCGCTGCGTGGATGGTTTTGTGGCCATTCCCAATACTCTGCATCAAGACAAGGCCGACTCAGCACAACAAGAAGCCCTCAAACATAGTATTCCCGATACTCAAACCCCTTCCCTTATTCCTGCTCCAGCGCCTCAACCTGATCCGGGTAGTGCCACCACTCCAGATCCGAATGCATCCCAACCAAAAACTGAGAGCAAGGCCGATAGTCTGGAAACCATCGTTTACCAGGTGGATAGCGATAGCTGCATCAGTTGCGGATTGTGCCTGCGGGCGTGCCCGGTGGAGGCTATCAGTTACAAAGATGGCAAAGCATTCATCGATCAGGACAAATGCATAGACTGCGGGATTTGCACGGGTGCTGATGAAGAGTACTTTGCTGGATGTCCCGTTGATGCCATCAGCAAAGTCACAATGCCATAGCAGAGCGCCCAAGCTTAAAAACTTATATCGTGTTTGGTTTGAAATGACATAATCCATGCCCAGCCCACCACCCTATATTGTATGGGGCTGAAGCCCCATGCCCCGTTTGGTTATGTCATTTCAAAGTGGAAATAGTATAATCCTACCATCTTCGTAGTAACTTTACTCTCAACAAGGGATTGTTCCTCGTTTGTGGGTATTGATCAGGAGTAGATCTCACCTCAATCAAGCCTTAATTCTTTAGGCTTGATACGGGCTTGATAAAGAAGAGTTATCCGCCGTCAAGAGAGCAAGGGGAGAAGAGTCTTAGGGCTTTAGCACTGCTTCAGCCAGGGGTAACACCGGCAGGTCTTTGTCATGAACAAATTGCAGGATCTCCTGAAAAACGTCCGAATCGCAGGAATCCTCGTAACCTTGAGCCGTGGCGTTGAAACGATGAAAGCCTATGATGATCAGGCGCTCGTTGTTTGCCATCCCCCTTACGATGCGCTGTTTCACCACGTTCGCATTCCACCCTGTCTGAAAGGCGAGATAGCCCAAAGCCTGGCGATCGAGAGGAGCATACATGGCAAAATCACTGCTGCCACGAATGTTTGGATAAAGGCTTTGCAGAAATGGGTAGATTTGCGCGGGACACTGACCCTTGGGCAAGGCAAAAGAACGTGGATTCAAGCCATGCTCGAGCAGACTGTCATAATCCTCCTGGATCACACGGATTGCCTCGTCATAATCCAATTGGTTCAGGGCTTCGTGGTTTAAAGTATGTCCGCCGGTTTCCCATCCATGGATTTGATCCATCTCGATCAGTTCATCCCATCCGAATTGCGCAGTATGGCCCAGTCTATTGGTATTTACAAAGTTGGTGCCCCGGTAGCCGAATTGTTGCATGATGGGAAATGCTACATCATAAACAGACTGATGTTGATCGTCAAAAGTAAAAACGATGATGGGATTCGCTGAAGGTTCGGTGGCGAGAATCTTACAGCTGGGTATCAAGATCGCGGACATCAAGCTCAAAATCAAGAGCCAGACCAATGGTATGCCGCGGTTTCTCTTTGCCATAGTAACTGTAATCATAATATACACCGATGGAAGAAGCGTTTACAGGCAGCTGATATTTTGCCATCAGACGGTGCTGCCAAAGCTTGTCCTGGTCGATCAGATGCAGGTTTGAGATGGGAATAACGCGATAATTACCCAAAGCATGTTCATAGCGCAGTTGATACTGCTGTTTCTCCCTGGGGGCATAATTCTGCTTTAGATACATCATTCCCCCGGCGATTCGCCCCTTGGAGTGGAGCTGATACTGCACCTCGGTCTGGCCAAAGAAATCCGCATGCGCCTCAGTGGCTTCCCATTCGGGGTATAGAGAGCAAGCAAGAGTGCCGTCAAAGTCAAGCCTGGGCAGACTGCGGCTGATTTCCAGACCGGTAATACTGACCGGCGTGCGCCAATGGCTGTCCATCACTCGAAGCTCCTCGTGCAGACTGAGGAAGTCGTTGTTATCAAACAAGTAAGCAAGAGTAAGCATCCCCGTGGCCTGATTGTGTTTATTACCCCCCAGATCCAGCCGGAGGAATAGGTCATTGGTCAGTTCTCCGCTTATCCCAAGGGAATTTAGTCGCATGGATTGGTAGGGGTGGGGATCAAAGCCATTTTCCAGCAGAGGATATGAGTTCATGGCATAGGCTGTGCCGTAACCATGAGTCGCGCTGCCTGCTTGCAGATATAGATCCTCGCTTTCGTAGCCAACACGGATGCTCTTCAAGAGAACCCTGGCTTCGTCAAAGAATTGCTCTGTTTGCAGCTCCAGCGAGAGGTCCATCTTCCCTACACTCAGGCGCTTCAGTCCAAACTCCGCACGATAGCTTTCGTCCCAGCTAAGCTCCTTACCCGATTGAAAGGTGTCGTAATACATCGTGTGCAGGGATTGCCATTTGGCATAGAAGGGAAGCTGCGCAGCGTTCAGAGCGCCAAAGATCAGAATGAGAAGCAACAAGGCTTTACTTTTCATTTACACCATATCTCAGTATGTCTCTTATACTTTCAGCCAAACGCCCCATATCCACATCTTCCTTGTGGACCAACCATTGGGCCATTGCCAGATCCATCACTCCAACCATGAGATAGGCAAAAGCATCCTCATCAATGGACCGGATCCTTTTTTCCGCGATAGCCTTACGGGTGAGGGTTTTGACGTAATCGAGATAGCGAGAAAGGGGGTTGTAATCTGGATACTTGGCGAAGAAATCGTCGTTTTGCCTGGCTTCCATAGTGAGGAAGCGTGCGATGTATGGTTTTTCGATCACCAGATTGATATGCAATTCAAAGAAGCGATAGAGGCGATCCATCGTGTCCGGGATATTCTCTGTGGCAGAAATGATGGTTTGAATCTCTTGACCAATAATCTCCTGCATGCATTCGTTCAGCAGCTCTTCCTTCCCCGAAAAATAGACGTACACAGTACCCTGCGCAATCTTCGCTCTCTTAGCGATGTCGGCGATGGTGGTCTGCTGTGATCCCTTTTCAGCAAAGACTTCGATGGCCTTTTCCAGGATCATTCCACGCTTATTTTTCCTTGTGGCGGCTCTTTGGTTTGTCAAGGTATCCTCCCCAAATAGATCAATGTTTCCCTTAAAACAGAGAGCTGTTTATCTGTCAATTTTTTTTAGCTACAATAAGAATACCCGTACCTTTGGAATTGGACATTCTGAGATCCATTTGCATCATGAGCTCGGTGAGGGGGTAAACCACGAGATACCAAAGGGGTAGCACCAGAGCCAGGTACTTGCTTTTACCAAGTAGCTTTAGGGGGTGTTTCATCATCAATCGCCAGCTGAGCGCACCCCAAAAGCCGTAGGTATAAATGCTTTTCTCGATCCCAAAGCCCTGGGCTATAAGCTTTTGCTCAAGTTCGGGTTTATTGTAACCAGGGCGAACATGCTCGGCAGTAAAGGCGGCGGCTTCGTCCATGTCGCTGGGGGTGGAGATGATGAAGATCCCCCCTTCCTTCAAGGCCTCATGGATATTTGCAATGGCCTGTTCGTCGCGTTCGATATGCTCCAGGATGTCGATGGCGATGGCCATATCATACTGGGCATGGGGAATAAAGTCCTGCAAATCCGCGCTCTGAAAACTGAAGGCCCCCTTCGCTTGCGCAGCGTAAGCAGCCAGGTAATCGGTCTTGAGATCGGTGGCGAATACTCTGGCACGAGGGTATCGCTTCAGCACCATATCGCTATACTGGCAAAACCCAGCACCGGCATCGTAGAAACTCATATCATCAGTGGCGTAGGCGGCGATTTCCCGCGTTACATAGCGCTGTCTGAGCAGTAGCAAATGCAGTACCCTGTAAAAGCCTGCCCTCAAAAAGGGGAACACTGAGATCAGAGCTGCAGCCCTATCTTTGATGGGATCGTATTCCATTCTCACTCCCGGTACCTTTTATTCAAGAAATGTATTGACGTTTTTCTTGTCCCCTGCTTTTTCGTCAATAGATAAAAACGATATGATAGTAAAAGAGATAAATGACATCAGGCGCATAAACTTGCACCTGCATACCAACGTGTCCGATGGATTATTGAGCCCGGCTGAACTGGTGAAACAAGCAAAACAGCTACCTCTGGACCTCATTTCCATCACCGATCACGACACCGCAGATGCTTACAAAATGCTCCCCAAGGAGTATGCGCCCCTTCGTATCCTACCCGGCATGGAGATATCTTCCATGCATCAGGGTAACGACGTCCACATCCTTGCTTATGGATGTGATTTTTCCAATGCCGCCTTGCAAGGGATGACCGAAATGTATCTGCAGGGCAGAAAGAACCGCGCCATCCGCATGATTGAGCTTTTGGCGGGTCTGGGCATCAAGATCAAACTCGAAGATGTGATAGCCGTTGCCGGCAGCAGAGAGTTGATCGTTCGCCCCCATATCGCGCAAATCCTGGTGAAAAAGGGTTATGTGGCCACCAAAAACGAAGCCTTTGAGAAGTACATCGGCAATTTCAAGCCTGCCTTTGTCCCCAAACCGGAGCTGAAGGTCGATTCTGTGATCAAGATCATCCAGGATGCCGGTGGTTTCGCGGTGATAGCCCATCCGGGTAAGCTGGTTAATACCGCCTATATCCACACCTTCATCGAGATGGGTCTGGACGGCATCGAAGTTTGGCATCCCGATCACTATCAGGCTGAAGTGGAAGCATACATCGCTCTGGCACAGAAGAACGGACTCTTTATGACCGCCGGTAGTGATTATCACGGCGATATCGAGCGCAATAACCTCTTTGACATGGTGCCCGCCACCGATCTGATTTTGGGCAGCGTCAGGGAACTGTATCAGGAGTATCAATGTCGTTGCGCCAAAAGATAAACCTCATCAGGGACCGCTTGCCGGTTCTCTACCGTTACAATCCCTTTGCACGCTACTTCCTGATCGGACTCACTTTCCTTATCCTGATCTACTGTCTGTATTTCATCCTGCGCTTTACGAATAGTGACACCCACTTTTTTGGGAAGACTCTTCCCTGGTTTATCGGCTTCATTGCTCTGGATTCCACGTTGCGTAAAGTAACCAGCCTGAACAGCGTGCTTTTTGATATTGATCATCTGCGCTTGGGCTTCATCGCCAAGAAACCCATCATAATTCCCTATGACAAGATCAGCGCGCTCAATCTGAAACGCAAGATCACCTATTATCTAGAGATACAATACACTGACGATAAGGGAAAGATGAGACAGTACACCACCCCCGCATCCTTCCCCCACATCCTGGAAATCATCGTGAATATAGCCGATTTGGCCTCACAGGCTGTGATTCCAGAAACCATGAAGAACCTGCTGGATTACGTGAAGGAAAATCACAGTGAGTAGATTTGACACCCTGATCGATCGGCGGGGCAGCGGCTGTTTTAAGTACGACGGGCTATCGATGATGTACGGACGGGATGATCTGATACCCCTTTGGGTCGCAGATATGGATTTTGCCGTCTCAGATCAAGTGAAAGCTGCCATAGTCAAACGCACGGAGCATCCAGTGTACGGCTATAATCTTCGCTTGCCCGCCTATGAAGAAGTCCTGGTGAATTGGTTGGCCAAACGCCACGGCTGGCATACAGAAAGCCATGCGCAGTCCGTGTTTCCCAGCTTGATGACCGCACTCGCCGTCAGTATCCTCAGCCTCACTGAGGCGGGGGACAACATCATGATCCAAACCCCTGTCTATCCGCCTTTTCACAGCCTGGTGACCAAGCATGGGCGCTGCTTACTAAAGAATCCGCTTCTCTATCAGGATGGCGTCTGGAACATAGATTGGCCAGATTTTGAGCGCAAGGCGGCCCAAAGCCGGATGTTCGTCCTTTGCAATCCTCATAACCCCGTGGGACGCGTGTTTCGGGCTGATGAACTGCAACGAATGGCAGATATCTGTACCAGGCACAGTGTGATCATCTTCAGCGACGAGATTCACAGCGATCTTGTCTATCCCGGACATCGGCATGTCCCCATAGCCACACTGGCAGAAGAACTCACTATCACAGGCATCTCACCCGCCAAGAGCTTCAATCTGGCAGGGATGGGGACAGCAGTGATACTGAGCAAGAATCATGATCTCATCGCCAGATGCCAGGAACTGAATGAAGATCTGCATACCTTTATGGGCAATTGCTTTGGCATCAGCGCCTGGCAGGCTGCTTACGGGGAAAGCGAGGCCTGGTTGGACGAGCTCCTGCTATATCTCAAAGATAACAGAGATTTCATTGTTAATGAGCTGCCTAACATTTTGCCATCTGTCAAGATAAGCCCCATTGAAGGCACTTTTCTGGCCTGGCTGGATTTTCGCGCATACGGACTTAGCGAAACCGAATTGATCCACAAACTGAGGGATGATTGCCGTTTGGCACTGAACGCCGGATCAGCTTTTGGCTCTGATGGCGAAGGCTTTATGCGCTTAAACTTCGCATGTCCGCGTTCCGTTTTAGCGGAAGCACTGCAAAGACTGCGAGCATTCTAAGGAGAACAGCATGATAGAACAAGCAATCGTTGATCTGTATATAAATACCCCCACGGAATACAAGAGGGAGCATCGGGATCTCTTTGACAGCTTTATCCTTGCGCTCAATGAAGGCTCCATCCGGGCCTGCGAAAAGAGCCATGACGGCTGGAAGGTGAATACCTGGATCAAGATGGGCATCCTCATCGGTTTTCGTATGGGAGTCTTGGCCGCTTTACCGGATGGGAACAAGGATTTCTTTGATAAAGATACGCTTGCGGCAAAGCGATTTACATTAAGCGATCAGGTTCGCATCGTACCCGGCGGAACTTCCGCGCGCAACGGCTGTTACATGGCCAAAGGGGTTACAGTGATGCCCCCTGCCTTCATCAATATCGGTGCCTGGGTGGATAGTGGGACGATGGTGGATTCTCACGCTTTGGTCGGTTCCTGCGCTCAGATCGGAAAGCGCGTACATCTTTCAGCAGGAGCGATGATTGGGGGCGTATTGGAACCCATCGGATCGCGTCCTGTTATCATCGAAGACGACGCCTTCATCGGTGGAAACACAGGCATCTACGAAGGCATCATCGTACAAAGCCGCGCTGTGATCGCATCTGGCACGATCATCACCGCATCCACGCCCATTTATGACAGCATAGCCGGGCGTTTTCTGGATCCCGATTCTGGCGGTAGTTACACCGTCCCCGCCGACGCGGTGGTAGTTCCGGGCTCCCGCAAATTGCGCTCCAATCCAGATTTTCAAGTTTATTGCCCCATCATTGTTAAATACCGTGATGCCAGGACTGACGTCTCGGTAGCGCTGGAAAATGACCTCCGCCACCTCATGGATTAACGCTTCCCGGCTGGATGGGATAGAGATTTCTAGGCTACGCCAAATGATGGCCACCGCGCCGCGCGATGCCATCAATCTGGCCCTGGGAGAATTGGCATTTGACTTCCCACTTTGCCTCAGACAGGAAGCCAAAAAGCTTATGGATTCCGGAAATCCGGCCTATACGCCCAATGCCGGGATCCTGGAACTCCGGGCTGCTGTAGCCTCTTACCTGGGCCTGGAAGGTGCAAGCCATGTACTCATCTGCAACGGCGCGGAAGAAGCTTTGTACATTGCCCTACAAGGTATTGTAAATCCAGGTGACACGGTTGCCATTCCAGATCCAGATTATCCCGCATACCCCACTTTGGTAAGCCTGGCTGGAGGAAAGGTTATCCGCCTTCCCTTTATGCCAGATCTGAAGAGCATAGATTGGGAGCGATGGGAAGACTCTCTGAGAGGAACCAAAGCACTACTACTCTCGCATCCCTCCAATCCCACGGGATTTTGCTTCAACCCCGGGGATTTCCTCCGTTTGACTGATTTGCTCAATCGCCACGGCATCATCCTGATCATCGATGAGATATACTCGGAGCTCTTCTACGAGCATCCAGCAGCTTTGGATTACAGCAGTGTGGAGAGAGTGATTCGCATCGGCGGACTCTCCAAATCGCATCTGATGAGCGGCTGGCGTGTGGGCTGGCTGGCGGCAAATGAAGCAGAGGTCACTCATCTCACCAAACTGAAACAGTACATCTCCACCTGCGCAGCCTGGCCTTCTCAAATGCTTGCCCTGTACGCCATAAACCAATCCGACATCGTGGCCGACGTGAGAGCGCAGCTTCGCGAAAACCTCAGTCTCTGCAGGGAACAACTCTCCGGTTTTGAATTGAAACTACCCACTGCTGGTCCTTATCTGATGTTGAAGTGTGGCGATGGCGACTCCTACGCAGAAGTCCTGCTCAAGCAAGGTGTGATCTGCGTTCCGGGAAGCGCCTTCGGAGAGCGCACTAAGTCATATATCCGCATCAATTTCGGTGTGCGCAGGGAGGTTCTTTGCGCCGCCATGAAGAGGTTTTTATGAGCTATCTATTCCACGGCGGTGTGATTTGGGGCCACCCAGAGGCTGAAGCTCTGCTCACCGAGGGCGAACGCATCCGTCATATCGGTTCCCGCAGTGATTGTGAGCGCATGGCAAAGAAGCAGATCCAGGTTGTGAACCTACATGGACGCATGTTACTCCCTTCTTTCACGGACGCTCATACTCATTTCGTGGAGTACGCCAAGTCCCGCCTCCTGGTTAACCTCTTAGATTGCCACAGTATAGCTGAGATCAGAACCTATTTAATGGAGTACAAAGCCAGACTGAGTTGGCGTGCAGAATGGATCCTGGGCGGGGGTTGGAATCGCAATGTATTGGAGGAACCCCAGCTGCTAAACCGGGATTTGCTGGACGCAATCTGGCCCGATACACCTGTAGCCCTTTTCTCGCGCGATTATCACGCCAAACTATGCAACAGCAAGGCTCTATCCATCATCGGTATTGACGAAAGCTCACCTGATCCTGCTGGAGGTTCCATCGAGCGCGATCATCATGGCAGACCCACCGGAGTGCTATATGAGACTGCCACTGAGCTCGTAGATCAATTCGCCATTCAGCCCCCCGGCTCCGAGATTGTGAAGGCCATCAAAGCCACGGTTCAGGATATTTACAAATGGGGGCTAACCGGCTTTCACTCCATGGAATATCAGAGCAGCGCGATACTACTGAGGCAAGCCCAGGGTGAAGGCTGTCTGTTTCGGACTTGCTGGCACCCCCAGGCATCAGAATTGGATGGCTTGATAGAAAGCGGAGCACACAGCTATGAGGGCGATGAACGCTTCAAGATAGGGGGCATCAAACTCTTTGGCGACGGCTCTCTGGGTTCGCGCACTGCAGCGATGTTCCAGCCATACAGTGGCGATGAGGATAATACAGGAATCCTGCGTTATAGCGACGACGAACTTTACACCACTATGCAAAAGGCTGCGGGACATGGATTTGCCGTTACCATTCACGCAATTGGTGACCGCTGTGTAAGCCAGGTGATCGAAACCACTCTGCGTCTAAAGCAAACTCCTGCTTTCAGAGGACTCTTCCATCGCATTGAGCACGTGCAATCTATTCGCCTCAGCGATATTCCAAGACTGAAAGAGAGCGGACTTTTCGCCAGTGTACAGCCTGTACATATCGCCAACGACATCCCCGGAATCGAGCAATACTGGCCTCATATCCGCGAGGAAGTTTATGCCTTCCGCTCCATGAAAGCTGCCGGCATCCCCATGGCCTTTGGCTCGGATGTTCCCATTGAAACGATGAATCCCTTTTTAGGCATCTACAGCGCCATCAGCAGACGCCAGAACAACGATCCCCGCTACCGCGTCTGGCAATCAGGTGAGTGCCTGAGTCCCGAAACCGCCATCGACGCCTACTCTAGGGGATCTGCAATGGCTTCACGTTCGGAAAACACCCGAGGGCTACTCGCCGAGAACTACCTGGCAGATCTGATTGTCGTGGAAGATTATACCAGCCTTGACCCGGATTACTGGCGCGAAGCGCAGAGTCTTTTTACCATGATCGGGGGCGAAGTGGTTTACAACGCCTTGTAAAGGACTACTTCAAAACAATCTCGCCAATCTGAAGTAACCAGATCATCATCTGCCCGGGCAATAAACCCGGATTATGCCTTAAGGAAATGTCTGGAAAGGCAAATTGATGCATATATTCATTTATCGCCATGCCTTGAGTTCATGCAAGAAGTATCATGATGGGAGGAATATTAGCCACGAGGTCGGTCACACAAAGACCTCATAGGGATCAATTCTGCTCTCTTCATCTGGGCTTCGCTGGCTTTCCGCCCACTTACCACCCAGCCGCATTCCTCTTCCGTGGCACGCAGGAGGGTGGCAAGAGAGTGGAAACAGCAATGGAAACCAGGAATGGTGTTCAGGCGGTCGCCGTACCGCCTAGGGACCGCCTATGTCTTTTCTTTCACGGCGCTTCAGGCGAGCGCCGGTACTGTACAGGCGGTAGTCTCACCGCTATTCTGCCATGTCCGGAGCGCTTGACTGCGAGCGCCCATACTCCAGGTTGTATGGGGGCCTGGACAAGAATACCCCCAATTGGATTGACTCACTACACTTATTCAGGTTGTTGAACTGGAACTTACTGCATTATCCGGGATAAACACTACCTCCTCCCCATCATCAAGATGGAGTGGTGCCATACCTCTTTGGCAGAAAAAAAAGCTCAAATGAAGTGATGGTAGAAAAGTAGTCCATATGGCGCTCAGATGATCGTCTGGGATGACGCTCTGGCATCAAGTTCAGCTTTAATACCAAACACGCAGGACTAGTAAACTGCAGCCCCGATAAATCCGGAACCATTCATTACTTTATAACGCAACCACAGCCTGTCATTGGGCAGATTTTTTACTTCCAAGAGCTCGAGTTGGCTTGGCAGCACAGTGGGCCAGGATGGTTCAGGAGAGGCAAAGAGAGTGGGGATGGTGTATCCGCCGATTACGATCGGATTGAGTAATATGTTGATCTCATCGAGAAGATTGCTGCGGATGAGGGCGCCGCTGAGCTTGCCCCCTGAGCTGGTGGCAATGGTAGCTACTCCCAGCTTCTGCTTCACTTTTTCAAGCATCAGGGGCAGATCCACCCTTTCCTTTCCCTGGATAAGGTAAGGGATGTTACGTTCTCGCAGAAAGGCCAGATATTCAGGCGGGGCGGCCTCTGAAGTAAGGTGTATCATGTAGGTTTCAGGATCGTCGCACTCAGCAGTATAGCCATTGCGGAATCTCCCTCTGCCATCTACCACCGCGGTCCAGGTCTTCCTGGCGGGACGATGTGGAAAGTCCGAGGGGAGGAAATCCTCATATAGTGAAGCAGGATCACCTTGATAAGGAGGAAGCTGGGTGAGGGCGTCGGTCTCGGCCACGAGCATATTGCTGCCTTCCAAGAACATATCAGGTGTGTAAAGTTTCTTGACCGCTTGGGTAAACGATTCCCAGTCATCCTTTTCCAAAAGCATGGCATACAGTTCCGGTTGTTTGTAAGTATCGAACATCGTGGTATTTGTGCCCATCGTGATTCTGCTGTCCAGGGATGCACTTACATAAAGTACTACTTGCGGTCTGCTCATGATTTCCTCCTTTGTTTTATAACCTATACAAGACATTATAGGTGGTACCTGAGGTTTGGCAAGTAAAGATGTCAACATTGGAACATATACTCGCGTCCTGATAGGGCTGACTGGGGTTTTGTACACAGAGTCAGTAATGGTGAGAACCCCATATTCGAGATTTGGAAATGATTTGTGCCACATTTTCCTAATAGTGGAATGGATATTGCACACACTGTTCTTCAAGCGGAGATACGCCTGAATTTTGGACGTCTTCGCCTCTAGAGACGGATTTAAAGTACATGAGGAATAGATGACAGTATTGATCATTGCGACCATGCTCCTGATCCTGCATTGGGTTTTGGAGTATCGCAGACACAGCCGGAATGTGGCCAGTATTCCCATCCGCATTCATGTAAACGGCACGAGGGGAAAATCCAGTGTGACTCGTTTGATCGCTGCCGGCTTGAGAGCTGGGGGCAAAAGGACGATTGCCAAGATTACCGGCACCTTGCCCCGGGTCGTGCTTTCTGATGGCCGTGAGGCTGCTATTATCAGACTGCAGGGGGCGAATATTATTGAGCAAAAGTACATCTATCGCTATGCGGCAGCGGAAAAGCCCGATGCCATTGTGATCGAATGCATGGCGGTGAATCCAGTGTTTCAATGGATCACGGAACGTAAGTTTGTAAAAAGCACGATCAGCGTGATCACCAATTGCCGTCCCGACCATCTGGATTTGATGGGCAACACTGTACAGAGCGTGACTATGAGTCTGGCCAATACCATCCCCAATGGCGGGGTATGTTTCACCGCAGAGACGCATATGTTCAGCATCTTGAAAAAAGTGGCCGATCGTCGCGGTTGCAAGATCCACAAGATCGTGCCCAAAGACGTTACTGATGCGGAGATGGCAGCCTTTCACCACATCGAACATAAGGAAAATGTGCAGCTCGCGCTTGCGGTATGCGCCGAAGTCGGAATACCCAGAAAC
This sequence comes from Candidatus Cloacimonadota bacterium, assembly GCA_023392795.1. GTDB lineage: Bacteria > Cloacimonadota > Cloacimonadia > Cloacimonadales > Cloacimonadaceae > UBA5456. Next base: position 40,707 of record JAEWNJ010000128.1, on the reverse strand, counting down.
ATCGCGCTGAAGGGAATGCAAGAAGCACATCCTGACCCCGGAGCTCTAAAGAAGTACCAGGTAGATGACCGAGGTAAAGTGATCCAGTTTTACAATGTCTTTGCCGCGAATGATCCAGAATCCACGGTTTATATCATTAACATGGTAACCGGAAGCCTGAAGGACGTGCAAAAGATCATCATCATCAATTCCCGCGCCGATCGTCTATTCCGTTCACAACAACTGGTGGACGCCATGAAACAAGTGGATTACAGCTACATCCTCCTCACCGGAGAAATCCCGGACAAGGTGGAAGCTTACGCCCTGGCCACCGGCATCCCCCGGGATCGTCTCTTTGCTCTGGGACAGCCTCTCACCGAGCAGATATATCAGAAGGTCTGGGAGCTGACAGAGAGGGAATCTCACGTATTGGGCATCGGCAATATCGCCGGTCAGGTGAAATACGGGGCACAGATCGTTGCCCACTTTAAACATAAAATACCTAAAGCGAATAAAGGAGCTGGTCGTGGTTGAAGCAGTAGTTCAAGCCGCAGTAGGAATCGGCGTAATTATCTCATTGATCTTTTCAGAGTTATTAGGCGCGTCTGCGGGCGGTATCGTTGTGCCAGGCTACATCGCGCTATATTTGGATAAACCCATGCAGATTCTAGGCACGCTGATCATCAGTTTGCTCACATGGGGCATCATTCGTTTGATAAGTCAGTTTACACTGCTTTTTGGTAAACGCCGCATGGTCCTAAGCATCCTGATCGGGTTCATCCTGGGTTGGGCTTCACGCATGTTGGTGGTACACGAGCTTACAATCCACCAGTTTCAGATGCAATCCATCGGTTACATAGTTCCCGGTCTCATCGCCAATTGGTTCGAGCGACAGGGTTTTTGGAAGACCGTATCCACCATCACCATCGCGGCTGTATTGGTACGTCTGATGCTGATGGTTGTATTTGGCGGGGAGGTGTAAGATGATGTATCGTCCCTCCTTGAAATCCGGCCTCAGCCTCATTCTACTAAGCGTGCTTGCCGTAGGTCTCTATCTGGTGGCTGCTTATAGCTTTGTCGAGATAAAGAGTGATCATCATGATGAGAAACTGGCAGCGGTGAATCTGATGCAGAGCTATCTGGATGCCTTGCAGGACGAAATCCACGCTCGCGGCATCGAGATCGATCCCATCAATGATCCCTTCCAGACTGGCCTGATCGGTCACCGTCTCTCTGCCATCACCACCGACCGCGGACTGCTCTCCGAGAAACAGGCAGCCATCAATCCTAATATCGCAGCCATCTTTGTGGATGAACTCAGCCGCGCAAAACAAGGTGAAAAGATTGCCGTGGGTATCACCGGCAGCAACCCTGCTGTAAACCTGGCGCTATATGCCGCCATCACAGTGCTGGAGCTTGATCCCGTGATCATCACCTCACTTTCTTCTGCCTCATACGGTGCTAACCGCGAAGAGCTTACCTGGCTGGACATGGAAAGCATCCTCAAGGATCGCGGCTTGCTAGATTTCGGATCCCGCTATGCCTCTTTGGGTGGCAGCGAAGATCTGGGCGTGGGACTATCGGATAACGGGCTGGCCATGCTGAAAAATGCCATGCAGAGAAATGGTGTTCCTCTTTTAGCCGGTGCGAATCTGAATGAAAACGTGGATCTGAGAATGGCAGCTTACCACGAGCTTTTGGGTGGACAGAAACGCTACCGCATGTTTGTAAACATCGGAGGTGGACTGGCCAACGTGGGTAGCGAACCCAACGCGCGCCTGATCCCCGAAGGATTGAATACCAAGCTGGCAGAACGCAATTTTGAAAAAGAAGGCGTGATGATGAAGATGGCCAAGAACAACGTTCCCGTGCTTCACGTTCGCCGCATCCTGCGCTGGGCCCGCGATTATCAATTGAACCTCGCTGTGGATCATAGACCAGTTCCCGGAGAAGGCGCGGTCTTCAGTTCCACGATTCATAACGTCACGGTAGCGTCCATATGCCTCGCGTTACTGATCCTGGCTATCATCGCCGTGATAATATTTGATCGTCATGACCGCAGGTTTATGGCGAACATCGTGGATCCCGACGAAGAGCTGTAAAGGAAACTTAAGATGAATAAATATATCATAACTGTGCTGGCCTGTGTATTGGCCACATCTGCCCTGATAGGGCAAACTGTACGTACCCGCATCATGAGCTTTGAAAATCCAGGTAACCGTCGCATATTAAAGACAGAAAGCGTAAACCAATGGTATTATCGCTCCCTGCCGGAACGGACAATGAAACTGAATGTAGAAGGAGTTCAAAAGGTGCAATTGCGCAGCTTTGGCATCGAATCCCTCCGGAAACCCCAGATTCACGTGATCTTCGGCAAAGACAAAGTAACATATGATCTGAAACTGAGCCATCGTCTGGATGGCTACTATATGTACGACAACATCGAGTTTGAGATTCCCCAGGGTGCCAAGACAGTGGAAATCCTCTGTTATCCGCGTAGCATCTATATGCGCGCTTTCCAGATGATCACCATCCAACCCAAACCCAAAAAAGTGAAGACTCCGGACAGAGAGATCAAAGCACACGCGGGAATGATCGATATCAATCACAATTCCACTTCCAGCGAGTATTATACCTTCAATTCCGCCCAGGCTCTCAGGTTTAGCCTCAATAACGGCCGCGACGGCGTGGTGTATATCCGGGCCCGGCTAACCGACCGCACAATGCCCAGATTCAGCCTATACAAAGACGGTGTAAAGGTGGATAGTTACGAATTTGGCCTGTCCAGAAGCACCAAATTCAGCGCTACCGGCGTAAAATACCTGACAATAGGTAAAAAAATCGTCCTGCCCGCCAATGACGGCAGCTCTGAATATGAATTGAGAGCGGATAGTGATCATATGTTTATGGCACGTCCCCTGATGCTAAAGAAATAGGTAGCCTTATGCAAAATACTGATAACCTTGATCCGGAAAAAGTTCGCGAGATCTATCCGGAAGGCGCGGAAGGCCAGAAGCAAAACGAACCCAAACGGATAAGGGGTACTCGAAGCCTTACCCGGCGCAAAAACTTCCGTCCCATCATCCTCTGCTTTATGATGATGATCATCTTTCGCACTGGCTTACACGCCGCTCTGGAGGGTGAAATCAGCGTTGGACTGGGTTATACGGACAACGTGTTTCAGCTCTCGGACTATGATATGGACCGCTGGGACAATGAGCATGAAAACCTCAGCTATGTTCAGACCACGGATGATCTGAACATTAGCACGAGACTCGATCTGGCTTATCCCATGCAATACAAATGGTGGAAATTCACCCCATCGGTCAGCGGAGTTATCACCAGGAATGTTAGCAATACCGATAAACGCAGGCAAGATACTCTGCTTCGCTTTCGCGTGGATCGTCATTACTGGAGCGCCAGCGCTCTTTACGGTTACTATCCCGAGATCTACTATCGGCATTTTAACGATAGCGATGGTACCGGAGAGCTCCAGAAGTATTCCTACGAGCGCAATCTTTACCGCGCAGATGTGATCCTCAGGCCTATCAAGAATGTGACCGCCTTTGGAAACTTCAGATACGAGGATTTATACTATAACCAATACTTCACCGAAGCCGACGGTAATACGATGACCACAGAACTCGGTGCGCGCTATAGCTTCCGGACCATCTCAGTGCAAGGTTCCTACAGCTTCCGGGAATACAAAGCGGATTCAGACCAGGTACCCGGTGCAAATGACGGCAGCTATGAAAGCAACATCTATAAAGGAGTCCTGCGCTACAAAATGATGCCCATTGTGGGCAATAGCACAGCGAAAACCGGTTGGCAACCCTATCTGGAACTGAGCCGTGAAGACCGCTACTATCAAGGAAATGATGACTGGTATGGCGGCAGAGAGTATTCCAGCACAAATACTAAGGCTGGCATAAACGTTAAGCTGTCTCCAAAATGGAATTTATCCCTTGACTACTTACATATCTTCAGGAATGTAGATTCACCCAATGAGAGCGTGACGCGCTTGAAGGAATTCAGCGAGAACCGTCTCTCCGCAATGGTGAAATATAAGTTCTAGGATGTGAGGTAGCCATGCAGTTTCGCAAAGAGGATAACAAAAAGAAGATAAAAGAGTTCCTCGATCTGGTGGAGAACCACAAGGTTGAGATCCGGCATTACAAGAATCCCATTTTGGTCTGGGGAGTAAACGAGGGCGTGTGTCATTATTCCTTTTGGGAAGAAGAAACCCTGAATCGTTTTGGTCTGGAAAATGTTGAAGGTTGGGACTTCGAAGAAGACCTGCTCTTTTGTCCCGATTGGATTGCCGACGATGACAACGAAGATGACTTTGACGATGACGATGATGATGAGGATCTCTGCAAATTCTGTGAAAAGATAGTCAAATGAAGATAGCAGTCCTGGGCGGTGGCGGCTGGGGGCTGGCACTTTCCAAGCTTCTCGCTGAAAACGGTCATCATATCCTGGTTTGGGAGTATAATCCCCGAAATTTTAGCCTCCTACAGCAGAATCACGGTAATCCACTGCTCCTTAAAGGAGTGGTGCTACTCGATGAAGTAGGCTTTACCGATAACTTCGCAGAACTGGCGGATTTCGGGAGCGAGATAATCCTATTGGCCACACCTTCTCAATTTATCCGCAACACCCTTAACGCCATTCCCAAAGAGCTATTTGAACGTATCTTCCTCTCGCCCTCTCTGAAAGCCATTGTAAACGTGGCAAAAGGCATTGAGGAAGGAAGCCTGAAGACCATTGACCGCATCCTGGCGGAAGTATTGCCCTCCAGTGTACAAAGAAAGATCTGCGCCCTATCTGGCCCCAGTCATGCTGAAGAAGTGGCTCGGGGAATTCCTACTACTGTGGTCGTGGCGGGAATGGACGAAGAGCTGCTCAAAGAATTGCAAGGGATCTTTTCCAATAGCTATTTTCGCGTGTATCGCAGCCAGGACATCATCGGAGTGGAAATCGGCGGAGCAGTAAAAAACATCATTGCCATTGCCGCCGGAATCGTCGCCGGGCTCGGTTTTGGAGACAACACCATGGGCGCTCTTCTGACCAGAGGCATCGTGGAAATCGGCCGCTTTGGCAGCGCCTTGGGCGCAGATCCGGAAACCTTTATGGGGCTTTCTGGAATTGGGGATCTGATCACCACTGCCATCAGTCCTCACAGCCGAAACAGATATGTAGGCTATGAATTGGGCACTGGCAAGAAGATGGAGGATATCCTTGGCTCCATGGCAATGGTCGCCGAAGGGGTTGCCACCACGCGTAGCGTACGTTTTCTGGCGCGCGAAATGGGGGTAGAAATGCCCATCGTGGAGCAAGTATACCAGATTCTGTATGAAGGCAAGGAACCCAGGATGGCAATGCAAGATCTCATGCTAAGGGATCTGAAACCAGAGCGGTAGCAATTAGCCTTCCATACAGTATTGCACAATCAATCCGAAAGACGCAAGCCATTGAATATCTTGTGGATAATGCGTGTTTCTGGGATCTATCTTTTTGGCTCACATCCAGCCAAAGTAGGTAGTCTGGGATGATCGTTTATGTCGGTATGAGTATATCCATATTGAACCGTCTTTTCTACTCATACTGGCTTCAGTGGCTTCCCATCACCCTGCCACTCACCTGGATTCTTCTTGCGTGGCACGCGGGAGGGTGGGAAGAGAGTTTGAAAAGCGAGGGAAGCCGGGAATTGGCAAGGAGGGGAAAAAAACGGTGGACATATGGTCGTTTAGCTTGACAAATATCAAGCTTTGAAATATAAAGATCCGAAAGCTAAAGAGAGTTATTATGCCGCGATGGGAGATCACAGTATTCGGTCGCGTCCAGGGTGTCGGATTTCGTTATTATGTACGACACTGCGCTGAAAAGCTGGACGTATTCGGTTTCGTTAAAAACCTGTCAGATGGCACGGTTTATATCCTTGCCGAAGCGGAAGAACGCGCTTTTGAGAGCTTTTGCCGGCTTGTAAGCTTGGGGAATTCGTATTCCCGGGTAAGCAAGCTGGACATTCAGAAATTGGATTCCGAAAATAGATATCATGATTTTGAGATTAGATAAATTGCGCTCACTGATGCTGGTTGCCATGGTGGTTTTACCACTATTAGCATCAGCCCAGGATGTGATACATCGAGTAAAAAAAGGCGATACCCTGTACGCGCTCAGCCGCAGGTACGGGGTTAGCGTTCAATCCATCCAAAATCTCAATAACATGAGCGGTTCGTCGCTATCCATCGGGCAAAAATTGATCATCAAAAAAGCAGCGCCTGCCCCAAAGAAACCTCCTGCTGAAGAAAGCGTTGCACCCGCCGATGTACCCAACATCACTCCCAGCACTCAGAAACAATATACGATCAAGCGCGGAGATAACCTGTACCGCATTGCCAAAAGCCATGATATCAGCATGGACGAGCTCTTGAAGTGGAACAACTTTGAAAACGCATCGGTGGCGATTTATCCCGGGCAAAGGGTTTATGTTCAGGACCCCGGTGAATTGCCAGAGGCGGCTGCCTTGAAACCGCAGTTTGATTCCGATCAACCAGTGATCAGCACAACGGCAGAACCGGACACTGTAGTAATCGAGAAAGTTTACATCGTGCAGCCCAAAGATACTCTCTTTAAGATCTCCCGTGAAAACAACATCAGCGTGGACGAACTGAAACGCATCAATTCGCTAAGCTCAAATGATATCTCGGTGGGACAAAAACTGTATCTGGCAGGCAATCCCAGACCTGCTGGCAGTCAGACTTTTCGTCCCTCCATCACCGAAGAAGAGCTGATGAAAATGGATAAGGTGAGAACTGATCTGATAATGCCGGTGGAAGCCAAGATTCTCTCGGAATATGGCTTACGCAATGGCAGGCCGCACAAGGGGATAGATCTGGGCGCGAAAACCGGCACACCGATTTACGCCGTTCTGGATGGCACTGTGGTTTATTCCGGAGTTCAGGGAGCCTATGGAAACGTGGTGGTACTGGAGCATCCGGATTTTATAATGACCGTGTACGCACACAACGAGAAAAACCTGGTTAGTGTGGGTGATAAGGTGACCCGGGGACAGCAGATAGCCACGATCGGCTCCACTGGTAATGCCACCGGTCCGCATTTGCATTTTGAGTATCGCATCAAGGGTAAGGCAATCAATCCCCGCAAGGTTTTGCCGCTGAATTAGGACGTAATCTATGTATCGAGGACAGAAACGAGAGAGTGTATTTGCCGATAAAGCCCTGCAGACGTATCTGGCAGAGATATCCAAGTACAAGGCACTATCCCGTGAGGAAGAACATGAGCTGGGGATAAAGGCCAGAAACGGAGATCCCGAGGCTATGAACAGGCTGATCCAGGCAAATCTGAAGTTTGTGGTAAAAATAGCCGCGAGATACCAAAACCGCGGTCTATCACTATCCGAACTGATCAGTGAAGGGAATATCGGGCTGATCAGAGCAATCGAAAAATTCGATCCCGACAAAGACATCAAGCTGATTTCGTATGCCATCTGGTGGATCAAGCAGCGCATCATGCTCGCGGTATCGGAAAAATCCTCCCTGATCCGTGTACCTCTGGGTAAATCCAGTACCGCGCATCGCATCAAAGCTACCCAGGAGCGTTATTATTCCGAAACCGGTAAGGCCGCTTCCAATGAGGAATTGGCGGATAAGCTAAATATCACTGAGAAATCCATAGATATGCTGAGGGACCAAATCCCCGAGACCTCTTCCTTTGACGACATTATGGTGGCTGGTGATTATCAAAGTTTCTCCACCAAGGACATGATGGAAGACAAAGATACTCTGGACCCCCAACAGCGTTATGAACAGGATCGTCTGCATAGCCGTATTCACAATGCCATTGACAAATTGGAGAAGCGGGAGGCTGAGATCATCAGAACATATTTTGGCCTCAATGACAAGCAGGAAAGCAAGAACTTCGCCCAAATAGCCGAAGTGATGGGGCTCTCCCGCGAACGCGTGCGCCAAATCCAAAAAGAAGCCTTGAAGAAGATCCTGGTGGCCATGAAGCCAGAAGAGGATGCTTTCGTAGATGAGTTTATGGAAAAGTACGAGTATTAAAGGAGCTAACAAATAATGATCAAGAACTTTGATGAACTGATGCAAAAAGTGAAGCTTGCTCCCCGTGGAACCGCTGTGATCGCAGCAGCGCAAACCGAAAGCGCTTTAGATGCCGCGATCCTGGCCAAACGCGAGGGTGTGGCAGAAAGCTTACTGGTGGGAGATAAATCCGGTATCTTACAGCTCCTGGAAAAGATGGCTCCTGATATGATCAAGAGTTTCGAGATCATTGATACCGGTCTTGACCTGGTAAAAGCGGCTAAAGCCTCGGTAGCGGCCGTACGCGAAGGCAGGGCAAACATCATTTTGAAAGGCAAGACCGATACGGGGATGCTGCTGAAAGCAGTGCTGGACAAAGAACACGGTCTGCGCCAAAGCGACGTAATCTCAGACGTCCTGGCTTATGAGCATCCTGATGGATTGCGTCTGATGACCGATGGCGGCATCAATATCCTTCCCGAACTGAGTGAAAAGCTGGCCATCCTGAAGAATGCGGTTGCCGTGGGGCATGCTCTGGAAAACCCCATGCCCAAAGTTGCAGTAATATCGGCAATAGAAGCCGTGAATCCCAAAATGCCCGCCACAATGGATGCCGCTCTGCTGGCCAAGATGAATGAGCGGGGTCAGATCCCCGGGTGCATTGTGGAAGGCCCCATGGCTTTCGATAACGCAGTGGACATTAATGCCGCGAAGATAAAAGGTATCAGCAGTCCTGTGGGCGGAATGGCAGACATCTTTGTGGTGCCAAACATCGAAGCCGGCAATATCTTCGGCAAGATGCTCACTTACTATTGTAAGTACCGCGTGGCGCATGTGGTGATGGGAACAAAAGCCCCCATCTTGATCCCGTCCAGAGCGGATGACGGGGAGACCAAGATGCTCTGCATGGCGCTAGCATTGGTTACTATGCAATAAATGAACCTTAGAATCATCTGTCTCGGCAAGGATAAAGATGCCTGGCTCAGCGCGGGGATAGATGAATATGTCAAACGACTTGGACCTTTTTGTAAGCTGGATATTTTGCAACTGCCGGATGTCAGCATCAAGCACGCTGGGACATCTGGAAAGGTGATAGAAAAAGAAAGTGCCCTGATCCTGGCAAAGCTGGAACAGGACGATTTGGTAGTATTGTTGGACGAAAAAGGGGAGGAAAAAAGCTCACTTGAGTTTGCCCGATATCTGACTAATATTTACAATGGAAAGAGAATCGTATTTGTGATAGGCGGAGTTTACGGCACGTCCGAAGAGATCAAACAGCGCGCCGACCTATGCCTCAGTCTGTCACGCTTTACTTTCACCCACCGCATGGCCCGCCTGATCCTGATCGAGCAGCTATATCGGGCTATGATGATAACAAGTGGTCGCAGTTACCACATTTGAATGAGGAAGATATGTTACACATAAGTTTACTCAGTGCCATCGACGTGCAGTACTCGCTCTGGATAATGGGCCAGGGCATGCTTGGAATATTCATATTCATGGGGATATTCTACGCTTTAATCTATTCACTGGAGAAGATCTTTACCACAAAGAGCGATCAATGAGACGCGCGCTACTGATATCAGCGCTGCTTATGCTAGCGCTTGGGCTCACTGCTGGAGTCAGGGTTATCGAACAGACCGGCAATAGCCTGACTGTAGAATTCCTGATTGATGATTATGAACTGATAGAATCGGAAGACTACACACGTGTAATCCTGACCGGAGCTGGTTACCCCGAACAGTCTGGGGCCCCATCCCTGCCCTCTTATGAATTCAAGATAGGGGTACCACCTGATGGCGATGCCACATTCAGCGTGATAACCTCCTCAACCAAAGATATTTCATTAAACAAGCGCATTGAGCCAGTACCATACGTGGAAAACGAGGATGGCATGTCTGCCTATCGTTATGAAGCCGATGAATCGCTATATAATACCTCTGCAGGGCAGTTGTTAAGCAGTCGGGGAAAACACATATTCCGCTCCCATCCATTCATCCCAATTGTCATCCACCCCTTCAGCTACGACGGGATGAACCAGATTAGACTGACTACATCAGCTCTGATCAAGATCACCCTGAAGGGCAACACCCAGCAAAAAAGTCCGCCCACAGCGGACCCCCTTGCTCAGATGGTCCTCGACCAGATGCTGAATGGAGACGACGCCCGGTACTGGCAGGAACAGCAACGCGCGGTAGTGAATCATGCTGATTTCAGCCTCTCTCCCTGGTGGTTAAAGGTCGAAACGGACAAACCGGGTATGTATCGCATCAATCAATCGCACCTAAACGGATTCCCCTTGGCGGAGATTGATCCCCGAAGCATCCGGATGTTCAGTACTACAGGCGCTACCGTGAATTTTTCACCCAATCCCGGTCATGAGTTTAAAGAAATCCCCATCCATGTGGTCGGAGAAGCTGACGGCAACTTTGACTCCGGCGATTATGTGGTATTCTACGGTGCTGACCGCACGGGGTGGGAGAATAATGATGGGCTCCAGATCCAGAGCGAGCATCCCTTGCAACCAAATACAATGTATCACAATCCTTACTCTCACAACCGAGTTTATTGGCTCACATTCGCTGGAGACTTTCCCGGCAATCCCCTACGTATGAACACTGAGACTGCTACCCAAAACTGGAGTAAGGAGTATAATTATCATCGGGAAGTAGTTCACGTGGAAGAGGAGACTCATCGCCGGGTACCGGTTGGTCTGCAGTGGTTCATGACCCTAATGGCAGGACGGACAACTACAGACTACACCATGGAAGTTAATCTGCCTGATTTACTGCCATCTCCGGAGAACACTCTGGCAATCAGGATGCAGCAGGAAAGTCTAGGCTCCGGTCTTATGCATACTATGAACATCCTGGTGAATGACGTTCCGCAACACGCCCCCAATCATAGTCAGAATTTCACCTGGTACGCCACTTCGGTATATGAAGCAACCATAGATACCACAGCTTTGATTGCGGGAACCAATCGCATCAAGTTCCGGATAAACCGTAATAATACTCAGGACAATCTGCTACTGGACTACTACCGGATTACCTACAACCGTAAGCTGGTCAAGACCAATGCTCAATTCCGTGTGAACAGCTTCTCAAGCCAGGGCCAGAAGTTTATCTTCAGCGGAGCAAGCGATAACATGAGCATCTATGCAGTGCGTGACGATTACAATGTGAGCATGATGCCATACGATGTCACTAATGGAGGCTTTAGCTTTGTCGTCGCGGATGCAGAAGCACAAAGCTTTTACGTTAGCAGAGCCGGCGAATTGTACGCTCCAGTAAGCGCGCAGAGGGTTACTCCTGCCGTCCTGACAAATCCCACAACGCCCATCCAGACGGTTATCGTAACTCCTGAGGCTTTCCAGCCTCAAGCGGAACAATTGGCACAGATGTATGAGCAAAATTGGTCTCTGAGTACCAAAGTGGTGCTGCAAGAAGATATCTTCAACCATTTCACCGGTGGACATCCAGATCCCGCTGCCATCAGGCAGTATGTAAGATACCTTTACTACAATGCTCCTGCGCCAAAGATACAATCACTGGTGCTGCTAGGTCTGGGAACTCTGGATTGGCGAAACTACTCCGGCGTTGCAGCACCCAAAAACCAGATCATGGTCTATCAGACACCATTGACGCCTACTCCCAATGTGTCTGATGATTATTTCGCCATGATAAATACCATAAACTACCCAGAGATCATGATTGGCCGGTATCCCGTGAGGAATACTACGGAACTTACCACCATGCTGAGCAACTTCCGAAACTATACTCAGAATCCCAAGCCTGGATACTGGCGCAATAGCATCGTCACTCTGGCCGATGATTTCATGAACGGTCCCAATACCGATGAATACCAGCATACATTAGATCTGCAAACCCTCTCCAACCTGATTCACCCCTCCATTTCGAACACAAAGATATTTGCCGAAGATTACGACTACGACCAGTTTCTAAACAAACCCAAGGTCAGGGACGATGTGTTTAAACAAATCAATGAAGGGAAACTGCTCTTTTACTATGTGGGACACGGATCCATTGATGTACTGGGTATGCAAAACTATATGACTGGCGCAACAGATATGGGACGCTTCCAAAATCCGGACATGTTACCACTGTTCATTACAGCTTCCTGCGAAGTATCATGGTTTGATCATTGGGCTTATGAGAGTCTGGGGCAAAAGAGTGTTTTACTGGATAATCGGGGAGCAATCGCTTCAGTTGGCTGTACCAGGAAAAGCTTTGCCGTTCCAAACTTGGCCCTGATGACTTACTTCATGCCCAGCATGTTAAACAATCGCAACCCCCTGGGATATGCCATGATGGACGCCAAAATGCGCTACACCAGCAATCCAACTAACAATGAAATGTACGTAATCCTGGGCGATCCACACCTGAGAATCACCCCTCCCGCCAGAGATAGTTCGATGGTCTTCTCTCTCGCTGGAGAAGCAACTAATCAGGCTCATTCCCGCGATCTGGCACTTGTAAATGGCACTCTCAGCGCTCCCGGGTTGCAAGGTAGTGCCCTGGTGCAAGCCTATGACTCTCATTATCATGACACGATACGTACCCACAGTGTAACCAGAAGCGGTAATCGCATCTTCGCGGGCGAGGCCAGCGTGGTAAACTCAGATTATCAAGCGGGATTTTTCATCCCGGATGATCTGATTCCAGGCAGTACCGGAGTCGTAACAGCCTACAATTGGGATGCCGCCACCAAGAGGGATTACTTGTCCTATTTCAGCCCATTATCCCTCTCCGATGAAGTACTGCCTGGAGCACCAGACAATGATGGCGCACCGCAGATATCCCTGTATTTGGATTCCTACGACTTCAGAGAAGGTGATACTGTGAGCAGTAGCCCTACTCTGTATGCCAGGATCAGCGATGCCAATGGGATCAACCTGACAGGAAGCGCGGGGCACAGTATTATCATTGTGCTGGATGACTCCCTCCAACCCATTCCAGTAACGAGTTACTTCAATTATGATAAGGATTCCTATACGATGGGCTCTGTGGTTTATCCCATGGAGGATTTGAGCGATGGACCGCATAGTGTGCAGTTAATCGCCTTTGATAACCATAACCTGCCCTCAGTAAAGACGGTTTCTTTCGTAACCAATAAATCCTCTGCGATAACCCTGGAGCAGTTACTGATATACCCCAATCCAATCAAAACTGATGGGTATGTAACCTTCATGATTTCTGAAGCGGCGGACATAACGCTCGATGTATTCACCATGAGCGGACGCCGCATCCGCAGAATCGAACAAAGCGTACCAGCAGGTTTTAACAAAATCCCCTATGACGGTCGTGATGAGATGGGATCAAAGCTGGCCAACAACACCTATTTTGTCCGTCTGAAAGCAAGAAATCAGAACGGTAAGACGGTGGAAAAGCAAGAACGACTGGTAATCTATAAATAAATGGACAAAAGATGAAACTCTATAATACCCAAAGCCGCAAGAAAGAAGACTTTGCTCCCCTGGAACAGGGAAAGCTGAAGCTCTATTCCTGCGGACCAACCGTATATGACTATTTTCACATCGGAAACGCCCGCGCTTTCATCTTCTTTGATGTAGTACGACGTTACTTCGAGTACCTTGATTACGAAGTAACCTATGTGCAAAACATCACTGATATCGATGATAAGATCATCGAGAAGGCCATCAATGAGGGCAGGGACTATTCTGAAATCGCCGATAGATACGCTAGCGCTTTTTTAGAGGATAGCGCTGCCTTGGGTATCAAGAAACCCCACGCCCAGCCCCGTGCCACCGAAATGATGCCTCAGATAATCGAACTGATCGACACCCTGGTCAAGAAAGGCTACGCCTATGAATCCGGCGGGGATGTTTACTTCGATACCTCTGCTCTGAAGGAATATGGGAGCCTCTCCGGCAAACAGATAGAGGAACAGATGGCAGGCGCCAGGGTGGCAGAAAACCTGAATAAAAGGCATGCCGCGGATTTTACTCTGTGGAAAAAGAGCAAACCGGGTGAGCCCATCTGGCAGAGCCCCTGGGGCGAAGGCAGGCCTGGATGGCATACCGAATGTGTGGTAATGAGTCAACACTATCTGGGTGAAAGCTTTGATATCCATGGCGGCGGGATCGACCTCGTATTCCCTCATCATGAAAACGAGAACGCTCAGGCCATGGCTCTCACCGGGAAACCCCTCGCCCGCTATTGGATGCACAATGGCTTTCTGAATATTGACGGAGAGAAGATGAGCAAGAGCTTGAAGAACTTCTTCACTGCCATAGATATCCTGAAAGACTATGACAAAGAAGCCATCCGCTTCTTCTTCCTTTCCAAGCATTACCGCTCCCCTATCGACTTCACCAGAGAGTTGATCGAGGAGTCTCATCGAGCAGTGCAAAACTTCCATAAGGCACTGGAATCCTTTGATGTAAAAGCGCTTGAGCAAAGGGAAAGCACGGCTGCCGGGATCCCGGAGGTGGAAATGCAGTTTCGGGAGGCGATGGATGATGACTTCAATACCGCCAGGGCCATCGCTCTGATGTTTGATCTCAGCCGCAGATGCAAGGATCAATCGCTCAACCGGACCGAACAGGAAGCTGCGGCGGCTCTGCTGCTGAAACTGGGTAAGGTACTGGGTTTCTTTGAGCTTGAACCTGCCCGGAAGGAAGCGGAAATGCCAGACATCAGTAAGAAGCTGATCGAACTCATCATAGACTACCGGAAAGAAGCCAGGGCTGCTAAACAATGGGCTGTCTCAGACAAGATCAGAGATGATCTGATGTCTCTGGGCATTGAGATCAAGGACGGTCCCGAAGGTAGCACCTGGACATTGAGGAAACAATGAAAAAGAATCAAAAGCAAATACTGATCATCATAATCGCGATAGTAGCGATCCTGGTACTGCTGAAGATCGTAATCTTTAGCGGAGTGAGATTGAACAAACCCGAAAGCGTGGCTTTCGACCCCGTGGGAAACCGATTCCTGATCTCCAACGTGGGCAGTGGCAGCATAGTGGCCATGGACGAAAACGGCAAGTTCCACAAATACATGCCCAAAGCCTTTGAGGCCCCGAAAGGGCTGTTCCTCAAGGATGACATGTTGTATGTCACCGACCCCACCAAAATTCACGTGGTGGATGTAAGGGAAGCCAAGATCATGGACACCTATGAGATTGAGGGCGCGGTGGGCCTGAATGACATCGCCATCGATGAAAATGGATTGCTCTACATCACCGATATGGGCGGTGACTGCGTGTACATATATGATCCCGCGGCCAAAACCCAATACAAGGTGCTCAATCCCCTGCTAAAGGCGCCAAATGGCATCGTGTATGACCGTCCCCGCTGGCAGATGTTTATCGTGAACAACGCTGAGCTCTCCCCCATCTTATCGCTGGATATCAGGGATAGAAAGCTGAGCATATTCATGGATAGCGTCTATTCCAATCTCGATGGCATTGCCATCGATGATCCCGGCAGGATCTTCATCAGTTCCTGGAATGAAGAGATGATCGTGCAGATACCTCAAGAGCAAAATCGCTTCATCGCATATCAGGAAGGGATCAAAGGCGCGGCAGACATGTATTACCACCTGCCCACCAATGAGTTAATTGTTCCGCTACTTACGAGTAACAAGATACAGCGGTTTAAACTGGATTAAATGCCCCCCGCTGTAAGTATTGAAGCTGAAGCAGTGCAGAAATACTTTCTGCGTGAGGATGAATACTTACGGGAACTGGCAGTATATCAGAGTGCCTTGCCGCACGTGCCCCAACTTTTGGACCACGGCAAGGCACTTTCCATTTCTGCCTGCGTCAATGATGCAAAAGCTGCTCCTAGTGAACACTACGGTCAGTATGGTTTCTACATCCGTATCCAGCGGATTTTGGGGGAGCCCTACCTGGATATCCCAGACTTCAACGCACTAGAATTGGGCAAAGCACTATCTGAGTATCACCTGGCCAGCCAGCGCAAGGATGGCACATGTATCTGTCACATCGATAATCAGCCCAGAAACATCCTTCTGGCAGATACGGGTTATTGGTTTATAGATTTCTCAGACAGTAGGTTTGGCCACCCGGAAGAAGACATCAGCCATCTCTTGTTGTTTTGGGCGGCGGAGTTTCACCCCGCATCTTTCAGAGATAGATTGAAGCAATTGTTGCTTGGCTACCTTCCGGGAATCCAGCTGGATAACCAGGCTTGGAGGGATGTTACTCTGGCTTCGGAACAGCGCTTTGATGAGCGACGAAGCAGATACGGCAAGCAGACCATGCTCAGTGAGTCACAAGCTGAGAACCGCCAGATGATCCGGGATTTGGTCTTTTAGCGATACTCGTAGATCATCCAGCCTTCACGCCCCATAGCCACATAGATGTAGTCGTTCTCCACGGCAATGTCGTAAGCAGCAAAGGGTGGATAGAAGGTGTTTATATCTTCCGGACGACTGGAGATCGAGATATCAAAGATTTTGATGCCACCCTGTCCCAAAGCCAGGAACAGACGTTGATCTTTCACAGCCATCCCCTGAACCGCGTTAGCCAGGCGAATCTGGGCCACCAGAGTAGGTTTGTTGATATCCCTCACAGAAATCACTTGCAGGTCTTTACCCGCTGCCACATACAGGTAGTCCTTGTCTTTGACCAATCTGGTGGCATCCGCAATCTGATAATTGGTGGCGATCCCAAGAGGAAAATCCTGCATGCTTACATCTACCGTTACCACTCCGAAGTCGTTGAGCGCGTAGAGATAGGGATACTCTGCGGTAAAATCTCGAATGCCCCACTTTTCTGCGAAGTTGGCGAGCATATCGCCCCCACCTCCGCGACCGACATTTATGATATCAATACCCCGATAGCGATCTGCCACGTAAAGAGTGCTGCCTTCGCGAGTTAGCTTGTCCCCTATGATGGTATTCACAAAGAAGATCTTACCGTACAGACTGAGTGAATCGATAACTGTGACGGTGTTTGTGGGCTCGTGGCTGGACACATACAGATAGTTTCCGCCCTGTATATTCACGTCCTCAATGGGATGGAGCGAGCTAAATGACCCCTCCAGACGGGGTTGCCAGGCATTGAAGGTACTGTATATCCACATCTGGTACTGATTGTGCACCAAAACGTTACCGGAATCCACATCGATGGAGTAGGCCTGGACATCCTTGATTTGTGCCAGGGGATGGACAAAGCGATTATCCACTGCCAGCAATATACCTGCCAGCATTATCATGATCAGCAGCGTTCTTTTCAAAGGGTCCTCCCTTTCGGATCAGGTCACCTCTTGTCGAGCAGCATTGATACGATCTGCGCAGATTTAACGCCTTCGGCCTCTGCGGCAAATGACACCAGAATGCGGTGACGCAATACAATCTGGGCCACACTGCGCACGTCTTCTTCCGCTGGAGAAAGCCTTCCATCCAGGGCAGCGACGGCTTTCGCGCCCAGGATCAGGTACTGTGAAGCGCGAGGCCCTGCACCCCAACTGACCCATTTCTTGATCTCGGGATCCGCATCTTCCGCCGATGGGCGGCTACGGCGCACAAGATCCACTGCGTATTTCAGCACATGGTCGCTCACCGGCAAAGCCCGGATGGCGTTTTGCATGGCGATAATATCGGCCCCACTCATCTGCGGTTTGAGATCGGGAATCTCTATCCCCGTAGTGCTTTGCACGATCTTCAGTTCTTCATCGTAGGTCGGATATGAGATACTGATGTAAAACATGAAGCGGTCCAACTGCGCTTCAGGCAAGGGATAGGTTCCTTCCTGCTCAATGGGATTCTGCGTCGCCATCACAATGAAAGGTTTATCCAGCTTCCATGTCTTATTACCACTGGTGATGGTATTTTCCTGCATGGCTTGTAAGAGCGCAGATTGAGTTTTGGGTGGAGTGCGGTTGATTTCATCCGCCAGAATCATATTGGCAAAGACTGGGCCCTTCAGGTATTCAAAGCCTTTGGTACCGGTCGTTTGGTTGGATACAAGGATGTCCGTACCGGTAATATCGGATGGCATCAGGTCGGGAGTAAACTGGATGCGGCTGAAGGAAAGCGACAGACACTGCGCCAATCCTGATATCATAAGGGTCTTCGCCAAGCCTGGCACACCTTCGATCAAGACGTGACCTCCGGCAAAAAGGGCTGTAAGCAGCTGTGTAATCACTTCATCCTGACCAATGATGGCTTTGGCCATCTCGCGTTTCAGGTTTTGGCTGGTTTGCTTCAGATCCCGGATCTGATCAGGTAGATTTTGCATCTATGTGTTCTCCTTTAAAGATCAATTTCAATACTTCAATGCCAGATACGGCAAAGGCCGGCAGACCTACCGCCAGCATCAGTAATGCTGTAAGAATGTGCGCGAATGCCATGATTGCCGAGGCCTCGGACTTTGTCAATCCAAATCCCAGGCTAAATATCACGATCATCATCCATTCATTGCTGCCCAATTGAGCAGGTGGCTGCGGCAATGCGTAACTCATATTTATCAAGGTATATCCAAACAGTGCCAGCAAGAAAGGAAAGGCTACACCAAAGGCTACAAAGAGCAGGTAAAAGTACAATCCGTCCAAAGCTATGCCCAGTATAGTAAGCAGAGTAGCTCCTACGAGTTTGGCAGGATGATGTTCAAAGAGATTGAGACCCTGAACAAAGAGAATCAGGAACCTATTAACTTTACTTCTCAGCTTTCTGGGCAGCCAGGAAAAGAACAGCTTCAAGATGCCCACTGTCCTGTCTTTCTGAAAAGCAGCCAAGAGGATAATCCCCGCCGAAATGACGAATATCAGCGCTAAAACACCCAAAAGGAGAATCAATGGTAAACTGAGCCGGATCGCCAAAAAGGGAATCAGAATCAGGACAGCCAGAATCGCCAGCGTATCAAAGCTCTTGTCGATGAAGATGGAAGGTAGGGTATGCACGATGGCCTGACCATGGTTGCGCTTTACAAACCATGCCTTTACCAGTTCTCCGGCCCGGATCGGGATCATGTAATTTAACAGATTACCTGCCATCGCGTACATCCAGCTCCGCCCAGGGGATATCTTTACATTCTGTGCCAATAACAGATTCCACCGCAAGGAACGCACAAAATACGCACTGAGATACACGATAGACGCAATTAGTACATAACGTAGATCCAGAGCGCGGAAGTACTCCCCAAGTTCCTGCAGGGGGATGTGTTTCTGCCACAGATAGATCATAACTATCCCGGCTATGCTGCCGATGATGAGGATGAGGATATTGCGCTTAGTCACGATGGAACAGGAGGTAGCGGTGATGAGCCCAAATGCGCTTGAAGCTCTGGGGAGCGTATCTTTCCAGGCCGGACAGAAGCAGCATACGCTTTTCGAAACCAGGATCTTCACCTTTGTAAAATGGCAGTATGGACAAGGCATTATCGGGATTGGGCATTTGTTCCGGCCCTGGCTCTCTACCCAATAGCTTGGAAGTAAAATCCTCTTTCGTCATACCAATATCCGGCCAGGGCGGGCAATCGATGAGATCCGTTTCCAGCAAACGATAGCCATTTCTTTTCATGAGATATGTAACACTGTAAGGATCGATAAATGATGGCTGCAAAAAGGGATAACGGGACCGGCTATAGCCCTTCAATTGTCCCTTGAATCCCCATCCGTCCTGATTGGGTACACAGAGCAAAATGGGTCCACTTACCACTCTGCACAGCTCTTTGAGAAAAGATCCGAGATCGGCTACGAACCACAAGGCTGAAAAATTGAAGGCAAAGTCAAAATAAGCATCCGGATAATCCAGCGTGGCAAAACCTGGGTTCAACCTCAAGGATACTGGAAGCCCCAGATCCCTCCAGGTACTTTTGATCAGTTCCATGCGGTGCTCGTTATCGTCTTCCAGATACACTTCGCAGCCATCCTGAGCCATGGCGACGAGATTGATCCCGGTGATCCCGGTAAACCCAAAGCAGGGTGCTTCCAACACCCGGGTAAAGCCATAATCCCGCTTCAGTCTATTCAGCAGACGATTGAGTACAATGCGTTCATAGGATGATCCCAAGCCTTCATGGGCTATCGGGTAATAATTCTGCCAGCTATTTATGATCGGGATGGCCATCACTTGCCCAGATAGTAATCTATCACGATTTGAATGTCGGGGATGGTGAAATGTGGCTGCATGCCCTTATCCTGCATCAATTCGTAATACTTCTGTACGTCATAAAACCAGCTTTTAGAGATCAGTTCAAAGCGAGAGATAAAGAGTTCATTCTTCAGCAAACGCGATACGTTCTCCCCCATGGCAAAGAATCTACGATCCACACCCAGCCAGGCTGGATAATTCTTCCCATGTAACTGCCTGGAGATAAAATCCACCAGGGAGCTTAGCTGTACCGGTTCCCGATCTGCTACATTGATCGCCAGTCCGGAATCCCAATCGTGGCTGAGCGCCCATAAAAAAGCCTCTACAAGGGTATCTATATGGCACAAATGGATCCAAATCCGCTTTTTGATGAGCAGGAAATGATGCCTGGCGATCAGCTTGACCAGTTGATAGGGAAAGCCACGATCGCCTTTACCATAGGTGATGCTGGGACGGATGATCATCGCTTTCAGACCGTGCAACACAGCTTTGGAGATGATCTTTTCGGATTCGATCTTGGTATAATGATAGTAGTTATCGGGATTCTTCTGGGTTTGCTGATTGGCAGGGAGTTCAGAAGGTATCGCTCCCCAGATGCCCACGGAACTGCAAAAGATCAAACGGGCGCCGCTTTTCACACAGTATGCCACGAATTGCTCCGTGCTGGATACATTGCTGCGGTAATACTCTTCCCGATTAGCTTTGCGGCCGCCCCGCAGCGCTCCGATATGGATCACCGTATCAAAATCGGCGTTTTCCAGAAAGGCTTTCAATCCGGGTATATCGCTCAAGCTTACATACACCAGCTTGATCCCATTTTGATACTTCGCTGTACGTTCCTGCGAACTTCCGGGCCTCACCAGAGCTGTGATCTCATGTCCCAGAGGTAACAGGGCTGTAGCTACGCTACCACCGACAAAACCAGTAATCCCGGTGATGAGAATCTTAGCCAAAGAATCTCTCCAGCAAGCCCCGCTTATGCTCTCGGTGGTGAGAATGCTTCACCATCACGTACTTGTATGGGATTTTTTCGTGGTTTGCAATGGCGGATGGATGCCCCTGACACAATAACTTTGCCGCAGTTTCGTCGATGCGTTCCGTGATCAACCTGCAGGCATCGAAATATGCTTCATAATCCATGCGTACATGATCGTCCGACGCCAAAAAATGCGTCCAACCGTTGTCGATCAGCACCCAGGCCGTCTGACGCACTTTTTCACCATAATGCCCCAGCAGCGCGCCGGCATTGGTCTGGATATAGATATCCCGATCGTTCAATTCCCGGGCCTTGGAGGGTCTTTTCATGATGCTTACATAGCGTTCGCCATGCGCCAATATAGGTTTGAATCCCGCTCTCAACAGAGGGTACACATTCTGATAAAAATCAGTTGGCAGGCCATTCAGTTCACTCTCGATCAGCACATAATTGCTTTCGCCCAGAGTGAGCCCCTTCTCCTTGATATCCTCTACGATGCCGGGCTGGATAAAGACCTCGAAGCCGCTGTGCAGCTTGATCTTGAGCCCTGCCTTCCCCGCAGCTTCCCGCAAAGTAGCCAGCTTTGCGTCATAATCCTGGCGGGGATAGTGATAATGCCCACGGAAATAATGCGAAGTCAGATACACTTCGCTTACTCCGCCCTCTTCCATTTGCCTCAGTTGCTCGATGCTTTTACCGAGGTCGTCCGATCCATCATCGATGTTCGGTAACAGGTGACAGTGGATGTCGATCATGCCTACTTATGGTAACCTCTCATTGATCATTTGAATGAACTCCATCAATACATCGTTATTGGGGTAGGGCTTGATTCCCCGGCTGCATTCATCCAGCAAACTCTCCACCTGCTTACGAGCCTTATCAAAGCCCAAGAGCCCAGTGTAACTGGCTTTGGAAACAGGGACGTAGTCATCCGAGAAATCCAGTCCCTCGCTTCCTCTGGCATAATCCGCTTCGATATCATCGATCATCTGATATGCCATTCCCAGGTTCACAGCGTAAGAGGCCATGATCTGACGAGTATTTTCGTCAGCCCCGGCCAGGATGCAGGCCAGATCCGCGCACGCAGTCAGGAGTGAGCCCACCTTCTTCATATCTATATATCTGAGTGTATTGATCTTCATTATTTTGCGTTTATTTGCCAAATCGATGGCCTGACCGCCGATCAGACCGTAACTCTTGCTGCTGATCGCCAGGCTACGGATGGCCAGATTGGCTTTGGTAGGATCCTTGATCTGCCCCATCTGCTCGAAAGCCAGAGTGTACAATGCATCAGCTGCCAATATGGCTATGGCATTGCCGTATTCCTGATGAATGGCGGGCTGCCCACGGCGCTCTTTGCGGTTCATCACGCTGGGAAGATCGTCATGTACCAGGGCGGCGTTGTGGATCAATTCCACCGCGCAAGCAGCAAACACAGCGTCGGGAAGCTGTTTGTTGTTTTTCTTCAGCCCAGTGAGCATCTCAAAGATGGAAATCAACAGCAAGGGACGCCATCTTTTCCCACCGGGAATCACGGCCTTACGCATGGCTTCTTTGAGGCTGAGTGCATGGCGCTTGTCAAAATCTAAAGCGCGCTCCAATCCCTCATCTATCATCTGCATTCTGGTCTCAAAATACTTCTGTAACAGCAATGTCTTTCTCCCTTGTCCTGTAGGAAATAATTATACTCCACCTGACGCTATCGACTCTATATAGATACGAAGATTTGTCAAGTAGTTTCTGCCCTTCTCCTACCTCACCGTCTTTATCAGCACTCACGCCGGTTTCTTCTTTTGAGTGATCTCAAGTCGTGGCCACAGGCTAGAACACTCAATCTCAGTACTTATTGGCTCACGTTCAAACCAAGTGGCTAAAGTTTGGCTGAGCGTTTCTGTAGAAGACCGTTGCACATGGCAATTGTCAATTCTTTAGTGATTTACCCCTTGCTATCTTGTAGATGATACGCCTCCGATACACCGGTCATACACCGGTCGTACAATCGTATGACCGGTGTACGACCGGCTCACGAAATGCGTATGAAGCTCAAGATAGGAAGAGCATGGTACCGGATGGGGATGATTTAATAGCCTCCGGCAGGCATTTGAAGATCATTCCACGATAAATACTTCTTCCACACTCCTGGCGAAAACTCGTGCCAGCTTGATCGCCAAATACAAAGAGGGCAGATATTTGCCGGCTTCGAGCGCGATAATGGTCTGACGCGTCACTCCCACTTTCTCTGCCAATTGCTCCTGCGTCATTTCACCAGCTTCAAAGCGAAGCTTGCGGATGTTGTTGCTGATCTTGTGTTCCGGCTTAAACATTCAGAGCTCCCTTCTTGTACAGGATGAGAATGGATGCCGACCAAAAAGCATAGAGCGAAAGCCAGCTATGCAGCGCCAGCAGCAGTACCTGATGAACGGGGGCAAAGCCCTGTCCCCGATGCAATAGATAAAGCACTATCGCATAGAGAGCTACAGTTAACCCAAAGGCATGAGTGGCGATAATCGCCGATTGCAAACGGATGGTTCTATCCATTTCGTCCATCTCCCGGTATTTACAGCCGTTTTTTTTCCGGATCAGCCACAAGCTGAGAATAAACATCAAAAAGATGAGCAACACTGCTTCGGAACGGATCGCAGTGAAGATTGATGGTACAAACAGCAGGACAATGAAATACACAATGCTGCAGAGCAGGGTGTAGAGCGCTTCTTTTTGTGGAACGGACATTTCTTTACTCCTCTTTGTGAACCGGCCATCTTCTATTTCCGCAGGAGTTTAAGCCCCGCGAAGCATCAGCCGCTGTAATGTTCACAAGACACCATGTAATGTATGCCTTACAATATGTCAAGATTTTTTTACCATAGAAATGATGTTGATTGTTATCGACAGAATCCCTGATCTGGCGTATCATAAAGAATTTTACTAACTTACGAATGTCCATGCCAAGTAAGTAATGCTGTAGATCTGTCAATCCTCCAGACAATGTTCTTGACATATGAGTGCTCCAAATAATGGTGTCCAGTCAAGAGGAGTTATGAAAAAGAGAATTAACTGGGCGCGCTTGATGTTTTCACTTTATCTTGGTGCAGGATTGACCTTCATTGTGTATGTATTACTGCCCTACCGCTGGAATGGGATTCAAAACGTGCTCCTAAAGATGACTTTACCCTTTATTGTCTGGATCAGCTTTGCCATGCTAGTGTATGTAACAGCAAGCGATGGGAGGGAATAGCCTGATCCTGAGCGAGACTGGGTGGGAAGCTTCTGCTATTCACCTTGAGTCAGCCAATTCCATGGCTGAGTTGTCTGTAATTATCAGAATTTTTTGATCCTCCCGGTTCATCGCTTTCTCATCTTTTCCTCTATTATTGATTCTTTTTGTCTGAGACCAATTATCCCTGCCCTGCCCGGTAAGATTATATCAATTCAAGGTGGAAACAGAATAAGACACGCTTCAGATCTCCGAAATCTGCAACGGCAAAAAAGCCATTGACAGCATGAAGCACTTTGCCAGCATGGCGAAAAGCTTTTATTTTGAAGGATTAGCATGAGCATCAGCACAGATATTCTGTCCCGGCTGGAAGATCACGTGATAGGCGGAGGTCTGATCGCAAGCGGTGATAAGCTGCTTTTAGGGATTTCCGGAGGAGCTGATTCGTCCGCGCTCTTGTATCTGTTTTCCAGATTGCGCTATCTTCACAATCTATCGCTGTTGGCAGTGCATGTAAATCATCAGTTGAGAGCGGATGCCAGCGATGCAGACGAGAAGCATGTGAAAGAACTTTGCGTGCGTCTGAACGTACCGTTGATCATTCGCAAGCTAAACCTGACGCCCGGAGCCGATCTGGAGAATAGAGCCCGTATAGCCCGTTTCGAGGCATTTCACAATGTGCTAAAGAGTTACCGCTTCCAAAAGATCGTACTGGGGCATCATAAATGGGACCAGGCTGAAACGGTGTTACTCAATCTGTTAAGGGGCTCCGGTCTCTCCGGATTGTCGGGGATAAGGGGTCTGCAGGAC
Organism: Candidatus Cloacimonadota bacterium; assembly: GCA_023392795.1. GTDB lineage: Bacteria > Cloacimonadota > Cloacimonadia > Cloacimonadales > Cloacimonadaceae > UBA5456. The sequence goes on along the minus strand of JAEWNJ010000128.1, from coordinate 15,558 downwards.
AAGATTTGCCACCCGCTATTGATCTTCAGCCCTGAGGAGCTTAAAAAGCTGCTGACGGAGCAAAGTATTGTTTGGCGCGAAGATGAGAGCAATCTCCAGAATCAATACACTCGCAATCGTTTGCGCAATGAACTGATACCCAAGCTACAGGACGAATACAATCCTCAGGTAAAGGATAAGCTCTGCGATGCCGCGGCTATCATCAGCAAAGCGGATATCTATATCAGGGAGCGCGCACAGCGTAAGTACAAAAAGCTGCTCCTGGTGATCTCAAAAGAACAGCTAATCCTCAGTTTACCCGATCTCATCAGGGCACCAGACATCGAGCAGTATTACATCATGCGCTTCGCGTATCAGGCGATTGCGGGCGTGGAACTGGATTTCCTCAGTACCCATGTGCGCGAAATCAAGGGGATCATGTTTGCCGAGGGCAGTAAATACATTTCGCTACCGCACGGTGTGTATGTGAGAAAGCAGTATCAGGAGCTTATTTTCAGCAGCCAGTGCCTGGATCATAATCCCGGCCCTGCGCAGGAACTGATCATCGAGCCGGAACGCGCCAGAGCAGTACACATGGACCACCGCTTTAGCTTCAAGTATCTGAAAGTATTGCCGCACGATTACAAAGAACTGGATAAAAACCACGCTATGATCGATTTAGACAAGCTCACCGGCAGCATAATGATCCGTTCCCGCAAGGAAGGAGATCGCTTTATGCCTCTGGGAATGAAGGACATGAAGAAGCTCAAAGACTTTTTCATTGACGAAAAAGTGGCTAAATACGATAGGGACTTGGTCCCCATTTTTGCGGATGGGGAGAAGCTTATCTGGGTTTGCGGTCATCGGATTGACGAGCGTGTGAAGGTAGATAGTAGTAGCTCCCGCTTTCTGATGATAAAGGCCGAACCCCTAACCAGCAAGCCCAGACGGGCAGCAAGCAGATTAAAGAGAGGAAATTATGAATTTGATGAATTGTGATATATCGGCAGTGCTGTTTGACGAACGGCGTATCCAGCACCGAATTCGAGAGATAGGCCAACAGATCAATACAGATTACGAAGGCAAGGTACCGGTAATCATCGGTGTTCTCAAAGGCGGATTCATGTTCCTGAGTGACCTCGTCCGCGCGATCACAATCCCCGTTGAGATCGACTTCCTGGCCATCTCCAGTTATGGTGCGGGCACTTCCAGCAGCGGAGTAGTAAAGATTCGAAAAGATATCGACATCGACCTGAACGGAAGGGACGTCATCATCGTGGAAGACATCGTGGATAGCGGCCTCTCGTTACAATACATAAAGGACTACATCTGGAAGCACAAACCCGCGAGCCTGCGTACTTGTGTATTGCTGGATAAACCCACAGCGCACAAGATCGAAACCACTTTTGAGTATGTGGGTTTTGAAGTGGGCAATGAGTTCGTGGTGGGCTACGGCCTCGATTTTGGCGAAAGATACCGAAATCTACCCTACATAGGCATCCTCAAGGAAGAGTGCTATTCATGAAAATCGTACTCAGTATCATACTGTTCGTCCTCAGTTTCACGCTTGGGGCACAGGTGTTAAACGATAGCCTGGCGGTGGTCTCAGATCAGGTGCCGGAAGTGATGGAAAGCTTTGGCAATATGCTGCAATGGTTTATCTATGCCATCATCCTCATCTCCGTGGTCGGCCTGGTCCGTATATGGTTGGTCAGACGCAAGGGTAATGCACCATCCCAGACTCAGATCAAGGATCCAAAGGCCCCATTACCAGCCAGGAAATCTTTTTTCTCAATGCCTCTGGTGTTTATTCTAATCATGCTGGCCATTGTTTTCTGGCACACTTACAGCAGCAGCAAAGATACCGTCACCAAGGAAGGCTACAGCAATTTCGTGGCGCGGATGCACAATGGCAGCCTCACTTCGGTGCAATTCACCGAACGCGATATAATCTATGCTGATCTTTCCGGCAAGAAATACATCAGCAGTATTCCCTTTGACGACGCGCGTCTGGTGGATAGCCTGTTAGTGCGCGGGATCAAGGTATCCACTGCCAAACCACCGCGTTGGACGGCACTGCTCTCATATGCTCTACCCTTCATCGTATTGATCTTTTTCTATGTCTTTTTGATGCGGGGCATGAATAGCCAAAATTCCAAGGCCTTTAGCTTTGGCAAGAGCAAAGCCCGCCTGCATGAAGCCAGTAAATCCAAGGTCACGTTTAAAGACGTGGCCGGAGTAGACGAAGCCAAAGAAGAGCTACAGGAAATCGTGGAATTTTTGAAAGATCCCGCCAAGTTTCAAAGATTGGGAGGGCGGATTCCCCGTGGAGTGCTCCTGGTGGGACGGCCTGGAACAGGTAAGACACTATTGGCCAAAGCTGTTTCCGGTGAAGCTGGTGTACCTTTCTTTTCCATATCGGGCTCGGATTTTGTGGAGATGTTCGTAGGCGTGGGCGCGGCGAGAGTACGAGATCTCTTTGAACAGGCCAAGAAAAACTCTCCTTGCATCACCTTTATCGATGAAATCGACGCCGTGGGCAGACATCGCGGTACTGGGCTGGGTGGAGGACACGATGAGCGGGAACAGACTCTGAATCAGCTTTTGGTGGAGATGGATGGTTTTGAGCCCAATGAAGCGGTGATCATCATTGCCGCCACCAATCGTCCTGATATTCTGGATCCGGCGCTACTGCGTCCCGGTAGATTCGATCGTCAGGTTACAGTTGATTTACCGGATATCAAAGGCCGCACCGAGATTCTGAGGGTACATGCAGCCAAGGTCCCTCTTTGCGCTGATGTGCACCTGGAGCTGATAGCCAGGGGAACGCCCGGTTTTAGCGGAGCAGACCTGGCAAATCTAGTGAACGAAGCTGCCCTGATAGCTGCTAGCAAGGGCAAAAGCAAGATAGAAATGGTGGATTTTGAAGAAGCGAAGGATAAGCTTACCCTGGGCAAAGAAAAGAAAAGCCGTGTAATTCCAGAAGATGATAAACGCCTCACAGCTTATCACGAGATCGGACACGTACTCACCAGCATTTTTCAGGATATGGTTGAGCCCGTGCATAAAGTCAGCATCATTCCGCGCGGCTTCACCGGCGGCGCTACGCATTATCTGCAAAGCGACAAGACGGGATATTCCAAGACCTATCTGCAGCAGTTTCTGGTTACCCTATTGGGAGGCAGAGCCGCGGAAGAAGTGGTTTTTGGAGAATTAACCACTGGAGCCGGAAATGACCTGGAACGCACAACGGACATCGCCAAAAAGATGGTCTGCGCCTGGGGTATGAGTGAAAAAGTGGGTCCCATGACCATCGGCAAGGATCAGGGTGAAGTGTATTTGGGCAAGGAGATCCTTTCCCGCGATATCTATAGCGATGAGACCTCTCGCATGGTGGATAGTGAGATTCGTGCCATTATTACCGACGCCCATAACAAAGCCACCGACATCCTGAACCGGCACCGTCCCCTCCTGGATAAACTATCGCAAGTGCTGCAAGAGAAGGAAACTCTGGGCACAGAGGATATCTTCCGGCTGATCATGGAAGACCTCAGCGATGAGGATAGAGCAATGGTGGACAAGAAATTTGCCCGGGCTCGTGAAATGCGCTTTGAACACAGTCAGGAAGAAAGCCCGGAAGTTGCCACCAGCGTGGAACTCGATGATAACCAAGAGGAGCAGCCCCATGCCTGAGAAAGTAATGCATGGCACTACGATCCTGGGGTTTCACCGTGAGGGCAAAACAGCCATTTGCGGGGACGGACAGGTCACTTTGGGTGATACCGTAGTCAAAGCCAAGGCAGTAAAGATCCGCAGGATTTATGATGGCAAGGTGATCATCGGATTTGCCGGGGCTACCGCTGATGCTTTCACGCTGTTCGAAAAGTTTGAAGAGAAGCTGAAAGCTAACAAGGGAAACCTGCGAAAAGCAGCCGTCGATCTTGCCAAAGACTGGCGTCAAGACAAGTATTTGCGCCGTTTGGAAGCGATGCTGATTGCCGGAGACAAAAGCGGCATATTAATGATCAGCGGAGTAGGTGACGTGATGGAGCCTGATGACGGATTGATCGCCATCGGTAGCGGAGGGAACTATGCCCTGGCTGCTGCCCGGGCTTTGGCGGCCAATACCAAAATGACGGTGGAACAGATAGTAAGCGAATCATTACGCATTGCTGGAGAAATCTGTGTTTACACAAACAACCAGTGCATTGTGGAGGTGCTGTAGAGTGCTGGATCCCAAGATTTTAACCCCTCGTAGAATTGTGGCGGAATTGGATAAACACATCATTGGGCAAGCGGCGGCCAAACGCAGCGTTGCCATCGCCTTGCGTAACAGATGGCGGCGGCAACAGATAGGCGGCGAAATGGGGCGTGAGATTGTGCCCAATAATATCATCATGATCGGCCCCACGGGGGTTGGTAAAACCGAGATTGCCAGAAGAATCGCGCGTCTGGTAAATGCTCCCTTCATCAAGGTGGAAGCCTCCAAGTTTACCGAAGTGGGCTATGTGGGTCGTGATGTGGAATCGATGATCCGGGAACTGATGAATCACGCAGTGGCCATTACGCGGCAACAGATGGTGGAAGAAGTGAAAGACAATGCCCGCGCTCTGGCTGAAAACGCCATTCTGGATATCCTGATGCCCAAACGCAAGAGTAAGAACAGCAGTCTGAACGAAGATGAACTGGCCAGATCCGAACGGAGCAGGGAAAAGATGCGGGACAAACTGCAAAAAGGCCTGCTGGATGATCGGGAAATCGAGATCGAGATCGGAGATGAAGGCGCTCCCAGTTTTGAGATCATGAGCAATTTTTCCCTGGAAGCCATAGATTTTGATATGACAGATATGCTGGCCAATATCCTACCTACCCGGATGACCGGTAAAAAACAGCGTCATAACGTGAAGGAAGCCCTTCGCCGCTATACTGAACGTGAGATAAACAAATTGATCCCCCGGGAAAAGGTGGTGGAAGCAGCGAGGCAAGCTGTGGAGGAGAACGGGATCGTCTTCATCGATGAAATCGATAAGATAGCCAGCACGGACAACAAGGGTGGCATCGACGTCTCGCGCAGCGGCGTTCAGAGAGATTTACTGCCCATTGTGGAAGGCAGCAGCGTACCCACCAAATATGGTCCGATTGATACTTCCCATATCCTGTTCATCGCAGCGGGAGCCTTTTCCATCGCCAAACCCAGCGATCTAATCCCGGAACTGCAGGGCAGATTTCCCATCAGAGTAGAGCTGAATAGCCTTACAGAGGATGATTTTACCCGCATTCTAAAAGAACCTGAGAATGCACTTACCAAGCAGTATACCGAGCTGTTTAAAACCGAAGCTGTGGATCTGAGCTTCAGCGGCGGTGCAATAGCTGAAATCGCGCATTACGCGGCCATTGCCAATGAGCGGCTGGAGGATATTGGTGCTCGCAGGCTACATACCATTCTGAATACTCTTTTGGACGATTACCTCTTTGAAATGCCTTCCTTACAGTTGAATGAGGTGAAAATCAGTAAAAGCATTGTAAGTAAACGGCTCTCACCGGTGATCGAGAGTGAGGATCTCTCGCGCTTTATCCTCTAATGATCGACTTTATAAAAAAGACCTTTATCTCTCTGTCGATAAAGAACTACCGGCTCTTTTTCAGCGGACAGATCTTATCCCTGATCGGAACCTGGATCCAGAGGACCACCATGAGCTGGTTTGTCTATCGTCTCACCAATTCCGCCATGATCCTTGGTCTGGTTACCTTTCTATCCATGATACCCTCTGTTTTCGTATCTCCCTTTGTGGGAGCTTTGGCAGACGGCTGGAATAGACATCGGGCGATTATCTATACGCAGATAGCTTTTCTGGTGCAAAATACCATCCTCGCAGTGCTGGTGCTGACCAATGTAATCAATGAGAACCTCACTTACCCCATATTGTTGCTGGCCCTGATGCAGGGCATCATTGAGGCGGTGGATTCACCCACTCGCCAGGCCTTGCTGATCGATCTCGTGGGCGACAAAAAGATGATCCCAAACGCGATCGCCACCAATAGCGCAATGTTTAACGGCGCCAGGCTGGTGGGTCCCGCTGTGGGGGGACTCCTTATCATCCTGTTCAGTGAGGGTGTCTGTTTTGCCATAAACGCAGCATCATATCTGCCCATCATTATATCTCTGCAGTTCATAAAGGTTAGCTACCCCAAGGTTCCAAAATCCCCGCAACCCATTCTACAAAAAATCGCTGCCGGCTGGATCTATGTGTACCACAGCTTTCCCATCCGCTTCCTGATCGTCAATCTGGCGATCTATACACTGTTTGGCTATAGTTATTCCACCCTGATCCCCATCTTCGCCCGCGACATTTTGGGCGGAAATAGCGGGACTCAGGGGTTATTGATGTCCACCGCGGGAATCGGAGCATTGGCTGGAGCGATCATCCTGGCCTCCAAATCCAGCATCAGGGGGTTGCAAATCAGGCTGATTTTAGTGGGATTGATAGCCAGCATCGGATTAATCATTTTTTCCAGAAGTAACATGCTGGCGCTATCCATGCTGATGATGCTCTTTATCGGTTTTGGGATCATGATGAACACGGCCACTACCAACACTTTGCTCCAGTCCATCGTCTCTGATGATATGCGTACCCGGGTGTTAAGCGCATACACTATGAGCTTCATGAGTATGACGCCTTTTGGCGGACTGCTGGCAGGCAGCCTGTCCTCGCGTTTGGGGGCTCAGACAGCGCTGCTGATCTGCGCGTCGGTATGCTTCCTCTGGAGCCTGAATAGTTTACGTCTGGTTCCCCGCTTTACCAGGGATATGCTGAAGATGCTGGTATCAAATTCGAACAGCGCGGCTTACCGTGCTCCCAAGCTGAGGTTAAACTCATGAAAAGTGTGTTCTTCCATCTGGGAGCCATGGATCCTGATTATCGGGGCATTATGAAGCGGCATACTGATTTTGAAGTAGCGGGACGCAGCATTCCAGCAGATCGCACCGTGATCGCAGATCAAACGCATTCGGCAGTGGTACATCTATGCCGGGAAGAGGATTGCGGGGCTGGATTTGGCACACATCAGCAGATCCCTGTGGCAGATGCAATGATCACCGATATTCCTCATCAATACCTTTTGATCAGAACCGCGGACTGCACGCCAATCCTGCTCTTCGATCCAAAGCGGTTGGTGGTTGCAGCGGTGCACAGCGGTCGTGAGGGAACGCGTAAGAATATCGCCGGAGCTTGTGTAAATGCCATGATCGGCCACTATGGCTGCAACCCTGCCGATATTGTAGCCCATATCGGAGCCGGCATTTGTGAAGCGCATTATGAGGTTAGTGAGGCAATGTATGAGGAGTTCAATGCCAGCCTGATCAGTGAAGGCTTTTGCCCTTGCACCAATATGCACAGGCATTTGAACATCAGAACTACGATTTTTCAACAGCTCATCCGGGCGGGGCTGCGGTTTATCAATATCGAAAACGTCCACGTCTGTACTTATGAAGATACCGGCTACTTTTCTTTTCGCCGGGATGGGACTAATAACCGTCAGATAAACTTAATCGGGATCATCGATGAATAAGATCTTAAAAAACAAAAGCGGAAACCTGATCCTGGAATTGCGCAAAGAAAGTGCATCCGCATGGCTGACCGTCAAGCGCAGTGACCGGTTGGTGGACGAACAGGATATCCTGGATCTGATCGATGAAGCAGGCATAAAGGCCGGCTTCAACGAGGCGATCCAAATGATGCGTGAACGCGGTCTGGAAAAGGATTTTGATATTCCCTTTCCCATCGCAGTGAGCCATAATGAAGACTGCTCCCACGAATTGAAGCTGCACTACCACTTTGATGCCACACTGACCAGAGAACAGATATCCATCCTGGGACTAAAGGACTTGGCCAAACTATCCTACGCCAATAAAGGCGATTGTCTGGCAGCCTACTCTGATAACATCTTCGAGCGGGAGGGCAGTATCTACGATATCTTCGGTGAGTTGATCAGCCCCATGGCAGTGGACGACGAACAGGCACAGAAACTGGCAGGGACAAAGGTTGGCTATGAAGCTGGCGAGTATGTTGCCCTGGCCACTGGATATCCCTATCTGGATGACGACGGGAAGATTTGCATCCTGGACTCACTCACGATCAAGGCTGATTGTTGCGATGCAGATGAAGCTATCCGCAGCCCCCTGGCTCTGGAGATTTTAGGCGATATCGAAAATTGTAACATCGCGGTGGCAAACTCACTGAAAGTAACCGGTAACATCAAGGATTGCAGCGTATTCTGCGAAAAAGACCTGGTGGTGGAAGGCAGTATTATCGGTTGCATGAATCCCGGCATTCAGGTCTTGGGAGATCTGCAGGTATGCAGCATCATCAGATCCCGGGTACTCGTGCGCCATGATGTCAGATTCCGGGATAGCATCAATGATTCCACCCTGGCTCTGGATGGTTCGATCACCGGCCTCACCGAAGAATCCAATATCAGCGGTGGTGTTTGCCAGGCAGCCAATGACATCAGGATTGGCATAGCAGGCGGGGATTCCGAAACAGAGATTGAGATCGCCATCAGCCCCTTTTACCGGGCAATGCTGATGCAGATGACCAAGGAACTGGTTCGCTTGCGAGACGAGGGCGAGGATCTGGCGATTGCTAAACTACAGGAACGAATCAACCGCTGCGAAGCAGAATTGGACAAGCAGTTGAACGCATTTTTAATCAGAGATCCCGACGATAAAAAGAGAGTATTGGTCTCCACTCAGGTGTACCCCAAGACCGTGTTTCGCATCCTGAAGCATGTATATCCAATCAAGAACGCCCAAAGGGGCATTGAACTAATTGAAAAGGAATGAGACTTGTCCAGATTTGCTTTAAGACTCAGATTGATCCTGTTACTTGCTGCTTTGATATCATTATGGGCTCAAGCTGGTGCCCAAATACCCGGATTTGCCAAAGATCCTGCCATTTCTCCTGATGGGAAACAGGTTTGTTTTGTATTGGATGATGATTTGTGGCTGGTACCCTTTAGCGGAGGCACTGCCCACCGCATTACCAATACTCCTTCGGCAGAGTGGAGCCCGCAGTGGTCTCCAGATGGAAATTGGATCGCATTCAATTCCAACCGGGAAGGGCAAACCTACCCCTACCTCATTTCTGCAAAAGGCGGAGAAGCCAAAGTAATAATCCGGGAAAGCTATAGCATCAACGATTGGTTTAAAGACGGGAAACACCTGCTGGTGCTGCGAAGTGGCTTCGAATGGGGTTCATCCTTTTACAAACTGCCCATAGACGGTAGCAGGGCCACCCTGATCGGCGAGTTTGGCGCTGCCTTTGCCTCGCTTTCTCCGGATAACCGAAGCATTGTGTTTGCCCGTTATGGAGATGCTCACCGCGAAGCCTACACCGGCAGTTTGAACGGAGACTTATGGAAACTGGATATCGCATCAAAGAAATACACCCGCCTTACCAAAACCGAATATACTGAGCGCTATCCCCGATTTTCCCATACCAAAGACGCGCTGTACTATGCTTATTCCGATGGCAAGCGCTATCAGCTATTCCGCGCCGACAAGGAGAAATTCTCCCGGGCTGAAAAGCTGAGCAAGCTCCCCTTTTTCAGCGTACGCGATATCTCGATCGCCCGGGCAAATGACCGCATCGTATTTGAGCACTTTGACGAAATCTATCGCTATGATCCGGATTCCAAAGCCAAAGACAAGGTCAGCCGTCTGGATTTCGATGTAGCTGAAGATACCTGGCAGAATACGAAAAAAGAAACCAGCATGCTGGGCGAAATGGATGACTACAACGTATCAGACAACGAACTGCTGGTAGCCTATAACTTTATGTATGACAGCTTTTTGGTTCCCCGCAAGGGCGGGCTGTCACGACAACTTACCTTTGACCACAGTGGCTACTCCGGACTGCACTTTATCACCGACCGCAAGCTACTGATCAGTAAACTGCACAAGGGTAAGGAAAGCTTGTTTATTGTAGAGATAGATTCCCTGATGCAGCTCACACCGCTGGACTGGTTTGGCAAAGACAGCCTGGTGGTGGAAAGGATAAATAAAGACAGCAAGGGACGCTGGCAAATCCATTATGGGGATTACTCCCGCAGCGGCAGGATCGCTGTGGCTGATTCCGGATTTGTAAATCTGCGTCCATTAAACACTCCCTGGGTGGTTACTTCGAACTTCGCCCTGAACAAAGCCGGCACTCATGCGGTATATGCCATCCTTCGTGATGATAACTACATGCGAGAATTGTATTTGTATGATTTTGGACAGAACCAGCATCAAAAGATCCTTACTGACGATAACTACATCTCAAACATCATGTGGAGCGAGGATGAGCGCTCATTGATCTTTACCCGAAATAGCGAACTCTACCGTCTGGATCTGGTCCCCCGCGACGAGTTTGAATACGAAACGGATAACTGGCTGGAGGTCTTTGAAGATAGCACCAAGCCCAAAGATACCAAGGCAGAGCCTGATTCTCTGGAAAACAAGAGTAAGGAAGATAACGAGGAGGATTACCTCTTTGTGATCGATGTTTCTGATACCGCGAACGATACGCCCAAGAAACATGCCGGCTCTGACCCGGTGTTCGAGATCGTGTGGGAAGGCATTGATAAACGCATGTACCCCATTTTTGCCAGCTCGGGCAGGGGCCTGAGAGCTCTAGAACCACTAAGTGACTCCACCTTCATGTTCATCGATCAGCCCCATTGGAACGATCCTTCAGGTGAAGTGATCCTAAAGAAGGGGGATATCTACGGCAAGGGCAGCAAAGAGTTGTTTAACCTTGGGCGCGAGGCCCGGAACCTGAAACTAATAGGCACAAACCTTTACTATCAGCAATCCGGCCGCCTGAAATCCTTCAACACCTCCGGCAATCGCAAACAGGATATCAAGATCACCACCGATTACAGCTACGACACCAAAGAACTCAATAAAAGGGTATTCGAGCAAGCCTGGGGCGCTTTTGGCGACAATTTCTACGATCCCGGGATGCATGGTTTAAACTGGAATCAGATTTACGAAAGATACCGTCCTTATGCCGATAAAGCGCGCAATATAAACGAAATCGGCACTATCATAGACGAAATGATCGGCGACGTAAATGCATCACACACCGGTTTTTACCCCCGCCGCGAGGAAGGGATACCTTACAAAGCCACTGCATACCTGGGTCTTGATCTGGATTATACCGAGCGTCCACTCGAAGGTATCCGCATCGCCAGAGTGTATCCAAACACCAGACTGGCATCATTTTATAAGGTGGAGTCCGGCGATCTGATCACCCATCTGGATGGGATCAAGATCACCAATAGTACTCCGCTTGATTCACTGCTGGCTGGAAAGGCTGGCAAGCAGATAAAACTAAGCATCAGCTCCGGAGAAAAACAGATTGAAGCCCAGATTACGGCTCTGAACTACCGCGATGCCTACAATCTGTGGTACGAATACAAGGTCAATCGAAACCGGGAGCGGGTGGAAACCCAATCTGGAGGAAGACTGGGCTATATCCACGTCCCGTCAATGGGCAATAGCGACTACGATAAGTTTTACCGGGACGTCTTCCGGGATAATCACGATAAAGAAGCTCTAGTACTGGACTTCCGTGGCAATACCGGTGGCCGCATTCACGATATGATCATCTCGCTACTGATCAAAGATACTTACGCTTACTCCTCCAGTCGCCGTTACTCTCTGGAACGCCGTCCGGAACCGCTGCGCGGCATCAAGGTACCCACGATCGTCCTTGTGGACGAAAGATCCTTCTCTGATGGCGAGATCTTCCCCATTGTTTATAAGGAGCTCGGTTTGGGCAAGGTGGTGGGATATCCTTCCAGCGGAGCGGTAATCGGTACTTGGGAATACTCCCTGATTGATGGCTCCAGCATGAGAATGCCAGGTTCCGGATGGTACAAAATGGATGGCACAAACATGGAAGGGACAGGTGCGATTCCTGATATAATCGTAGAAAACAACCTCAATGACCTCTTGCAGAATAAAGACGCGCAATTGGAAAGAGCAGTGAAGGAACTACTCAAAGAGCTACAGTGATGAAAGATCCCAATATCACCATCAGGCGAGCCATGGATCTCCAAAGCAGTAACTGGATTCATGCGCTGCATATCCTCCGGGAAGCTGCCGATGAGAATCCCAAAGAAGCCAAATATCAAATCGCCATCGCCGACATCTTTGCCAGCCGTGCGTCTTATGAAAAGGCGCTTCAGCATTTTCTGATAGCTCTGTCTCTGGATCCCTCCGATCAACATGTCACTGCCATGATCGCCAATTCATACCTCTCCACCGGCGAGTATCGCCTCGCGCTGGCATATTATCAGAAAATCCTGGATCCCACTGATGACATTATCTACAATACCGCCATTACCCAGGCATTTTTAGGTAAACACCAGGAATGCATTGACACCCTGCTAAGAATCCTGCCCCACTTTCCAAACCATCCCTTCATCTACTACATTCTGGTGGAGCAGTATTACTATTTGAGCGATTTGGATACGGCAATGAACTACATCGACCTCGCTAAAAAAAACTCTGCCTTGAACGCTCAGATATACACCCTCGGGGGCATCATCTACGCCGATCGCAGTAACTATTTAATGGCGTATGATTTCTATCGAAAGGCTGATCAACTCTCACCGTTAAGCCACACTGAGCATGTAAACAAATACGCCAAAGCTGCCCAGGAATGTGGTTTGTGGCAGACAGCCATCAAAATCTACGAAAGAAACATCCATCGCCATCCAATGATGAGCGAGGCATGGGTGGAAATCATCAAGATTTATATGGATCAAGGCAATTACAGCGCGGCTACCCGGTATCTCGATATGGCAAAGAAACACGTGAACCGCCCGGGATCGGTGCTCAGACTTCTGCAGGAAAGATTGAAGCTCTTAACCTGATCTGCTCAGCTTACCTGTTTTTATGCTCCCGTCTGGCATCTCGTGTCTTGCTTACCAATTCATATAGAAGATAGCCATTCAGCATATACAGCACCTTATCAAACTCCTTGTCTCCAGGAATAATGACATCCGCGTTCTTTTTGCTGGGCTCGATGAACGCCGTATGAGAGGGCTTTACCGTACCCAGGTACTGTTCCAACACGCTGTCAGCCGTTCTGCCGCGGTCCACGATATCCCGAGCCATCCTCCGCGCCAAGCGGATATCTGCGTCTGTATCTACGAAGATTTTGAGATCCGAAAGCTCCAGCAATTCAGGATAGTACAGGGCAAATATCCCTTCCAGGATCACCACATCCGCTTCCGCTATACATAGAGTTCCCTCACAGCGGCTATGGCTTACAAAGTCGTAATCCGGCACATTGACTGCATTGCCTTCCAGCATTAGATTGAGATCGTGGAGTAGATACTCCTTATCGATCGAATCCGGATGATCAAAATTGACTTTTACCCTTTGTTCATGGGTAAGATGGCTGAGGTCGCGATAATAGTTATCATGGGAAATGATCACCGTCTTCAGGTCTTCAAGCCTACGGCCGATGGCTTTGGCAATGGTAGTTTTTCCGGAGCAAGTACCTCCGGCTATCAATATCAATCTGGCGCTTTGCTTCATCCTGCGATAGTCCCTTATTTTTATTATTGTTCCAGCAGTTTCGCCAGGATATTGTAAAGCTCGTTCATGTCAACGGGTTTGGCGATGTAGTCATCCATCCCCTGCTCCATAAAGCGTTCTCTATCCCCCAAAAGGGCGGCTGCTGTAAAGGCAACTATCGGAGTCTTGCGAAGTCCGGTTTGCTCCATGGCTCTGATCTTTTTGGTGGCGGTCACACCGTCCATCACCGGTAGCTGAATATCCATCATGATCAGGTCATAATGATTGCGGCGATGCATGTCGATGGCTTCCTCGCCTTGTTGGGCGATTTCCACCTGCAGGCCCCAGAGTTCCAGCTGGCGTTTGGTAACCAATTGGTTGATTGCCTCATCCTCCACCAAAAGTATCTTCCCCTTCAGTTTATGTTCTGCCACAGACAGGGGGATCCTTTCCAGGACTAACTTATCTTCTACTTCCTTGTGTAGGGTAAAGGGCAGGATGAAGAAGAAACAGCTCCCCTTGCCGGGCTCGCTTTCCACCCAAATGAAGCCCTGCATCATTTCCACCAGTTTCTTCACTATTGCCAGCCCCAATCCCGTTCCGCCGTACTTCAGCGAGATGTTGCTTTCGGCCTGAGTGTAATTGTCAAAGATGTCCTTTTGCTTCACCGGATCGATCCCAATCCCAGTATCTGTAACCCTAAACAGGATCCTTACATCGCCTTCGGAGATTGTGTACAATTCGGCCCCAATCTCGATGTAACCGCTATCTGTGAACTTTAAGGCGTTTTGGATCAGATTCATCAAGATCTGCTTTAGCCTTAGCTGATCCCCCTTCAAAGCGTCGGGCAAGGAACTGCTAACGTTCATCTTGATCTCCAGATCGCTTTTCCGGTTTTGAAAGCTGTATTGCTTCACCAAGTCATCAATCATATACTTGGGATTAAACTCACTGATGATCAGTTCCATTTTCCCCGCTTCGATCTTGGAGAAATCCAATATATCGTTGATGATCTTCATCAGATTGCGGGAGGATGAATACATCAGATCAAAGATCTCCCGTTGATCAGGCGTGGAATGCATTTGCATCAAGACTTGCAGAAACCCGTTAATGCCATTCAGCGGAGTACGTATCTCGTGGCTCATATTCGCTAAAAAATGGCTTTTGGCGATGTTGGCTGCCTCTGCTTTTTCTTTGGCCTCCAGCATCTGTGCCTCCAGGTTCTTCTGATCGGTTACATCTATTCCGTAGCCATAGAGATAAAGCTTCCCGTCATGTTCATCCCGAAGCAAGCGGGCGTAATCCAGCACCCAACGCAGATCTCCGCTCTTGGTCACAATCCTGTGAGATGAGAAATGCGAATCGCCATCCATAAGGTCTTCACAGTTGTTACGCACCCGATGCAGATCCTCGGAATAGATAATCTTCTCATAACAATTTTCAGGACCGATGATCTCGTCCTTTGTATAACCCCATTGCGAGATGCTGTCGGACATCGCCAAAACGGTCTTCGTTTCCATCTCCATCTTGTATTGGATCACCGGACCTTGCACAAAACATGCCCTCAATCCCGTCAAGTCATTCTCCAGCTCTTCGGCTGTTGATTGCTCCTTTGCCAAAGCTTTTAAAGTATGCTTACCAGCATCAAAACAGCGGTACCAGAAGTAAAGCAGGCCCACGATGATCAAAAGAGATAATGCCAACAGATACCACGGCAGGAGACTGCCATTGTGCAATACAGAGCTGGAGTGATCCAGAGTGGAAAACCATTTATCCTGCAAAGTGAGCAATTCCCCACTTCCCGATAATTTATCCAGCGCAGCATTAACCGCTTTTATCAATTCCTCATCTTTCCCCGCGTAACAGTAATCCCGCTGATTTATCCTATTTGGCAATGCTTTAATGCCATGCAGATTATCCCGCCGAATGATGTACATACTCATCATATAGTTCGTCACGGCAGCGTCAAAAACCCCGTCATTGAGAAGCTTCAAAGCCTCTTCCTG
>JAEWNJ010000141.1 GCA_023392795.1 Candidatus Cloacimonadota bacterium | reverse complement strand
ATTCCCAATTCTCAATTATTCACCTCTTGCCATCTTGTAGATGATACACCTCCCATACACCGGTCATACACCGGTCGTACAATCGTATGACCGGTGTATGGGAGGCTCATTAGATGCGTATGAAGCTCAAGTTAGGAAGATCATCCAACCGGTTGGGGATGATTTATCAGTCTTATTTGGGCTTCAGTTATGGACTCATGCTTATACGGTTTCCTCTTTGAAATGACATAATCTTGCCGGGGCATGGGGCTTCAGCCCCATACAATATTGGGTGGTGGGCTGGGCATGGATTATGTCATTTCAAACTAAACACGATATGAAACACTCGATTTGCATGAGAGCCTTTGGGTTATCATTGTTCATTACTCTGTCTTAAAAAACCCTCTATCTATCAGTGTGCGCAGCCAATTCTCATTGATTTACCCCTTGCCATCTTGTAGATGATACGCCTCCCATACACCGGTCATACACCGGTCGTACAATCGTATGACCGGTGTATGGGAGGCTCACCGAATGCGTATGAAGCTCAAGATAGGAAGGTCATAGAACCGGTTGGGGATGATTTGGATCACTTTCAAATGTGAATGTGGTATTGTGTCGCTCATAAAGGGCTTTATCCGCAAGCGAAATTCCTGCCAGAAAAGGAAAGGAGAATGCCTTTCTTTTATATTGACTAAAACAAGGCACTGTATTAGTTTGCATTTACACTGGCTAATAGTGCAAAGCATTGCCATGCTTGGCCTGACGCCTTTGTGACAAAACAGGAAAATCCCAGGAGGATTAAATGCTGCAAGGTTCATATGTTGCGTTAGTTACGCCATTTAGAAATGGTGGAATCGATTGGACTGCTTTAGAGGGACTGATTCAGTTTCATCTGGACGAAGGAACGAACGGTATCCTTCTGCTTGGGACTACGGCAGAAACTGCCGGAATGGCATCCGACGAGAAAGATGCCCTGCTGCGTTTTGCCATCAATAAAATCAATCAACAGGTACCGGTGATGATCGGAACCGGGACGAACAATCTATCTCAGACTCTGGTAAATACCCAAAAGGCCAGGGATCTGGGTGCGGATTCGGCGCTGGTGATCACTCCCTACTATATCAAACCCACCCAGAAAGGGATGATCGAATACTTCCAGACTGTTGCCGCTAAAGTGGATATACCGATCGTGATTTACAACGTGCCTGGGCGCACCGGTGTGAATATGACTGCCGCCACGACCGTGAAGCTGGCCGAAAGCTGCCCCAATATCGTGGGCATCAAAGAAGCCAGCGGGAACCTGGTGCAAGCCACTCAGATCATCCGCGATGCCAAAGCGGGCTTCAGTGTGATGTGTGGAGAGGACGCGTTGAATATGCCTCTGATGGCCATCGGCGCCAAAGGTACCATCTCGGTTACTGCGAACGTAGCCCCACGGCTGATGAGCGAGCATATCGCCTCCTGTCTGGCCGGGGACTATGCCACCGCTGCCAAACAGCACTTGCATCTGGCGAAGCTGAACGATCTGATGTTCATCGAGACCAATCCCATCCCCGCCAAGGAAGCACTTTGCATGATGGGGAAAATCGCACTGGAATTCCGCAGCCCGATCTGCCCGCTAATGGACGCGAACCGGGAAATCCTGCGTAAAGGGCTGCAGGATTACAAGCTAATCTAAAAAATAGAATACAAAGGATATACGAACCAATGAAAAAGGCTAAAATAGTCCACGGCTTTGAATTGATTGAGAGCCGGGAAATCAAGGAAGTGAAGATCACCGCGCACCGCTATCACCATCAGAAGAGCGGCGCCGAACTGATGTATCTGGAATGTGAGGACAGCAACAAGGTATTTAACATAGCTTTCAAGACCATCCCCGAGGACGATTCCGGTTGCCCCCACATCTTGGAACACTCGGTATTGAACGGCTCGCGCAATTACCCTGCGAAGAACACCTTTATGGAGCTGGTGAAGGGCAGCCTGAATACCTTCATCAACGCCATGACCTCTTCCGACTGGACATCCTATCCCATTGCCTCCACGAACGATAAGGATTTTATCAATCTGATGAAGGTGTATCTGGATGCCGTGCTCTTCCCCAAAATCTATGAAGATTCGCGCATTTTGGATCAGGAAGGCTGGCATTACGAGCTCTTTGGCGAAGATCAAGAGATCAAGTACCGTGGAGTGGTTTACAATGAGATGAAAGGCGCGTTCTCATCCGTGGACAGCGTAGTACAGCGCTTTTGCACTCATGCGCAATTCCCTGATACGCCTTACGGCTTTGAAAGTGGTGGCGATCCTGAGGCCATTCCGCAACTGACGAACGAGAAATTCCTGGCCTTCCACAGTAAATATTACCATCCCTCAAACAGCAAGATCGCCCTCTACGGCAATCTCGATATCGACGCTACGCTAAAGATCATCGACGAAGAGTACCTTAGCCATTTTGAAGATCCTGGCACCCGTCATGAATTCCCCCTGCAAAAGCCTTTCTCAAAGGTTAAGAAGATCAGTCACGAGTATCCCTTGGGTGACGATCTGCAACCTGAGGGACAGTATTACCTGGCATTGAACTACAGCTACGGCAAAGTGAGCGATGACTATCTGGTACCCAAATTACAGCTCCTGGCGGATCTTTTGATGCGCTCAGCAGCATCCCCGTTAAAGACGGCCATCCGCAATTCCGGCATGTGTCAGGATTCCCAGATATATCTGAATGATGACATTCTGCAGCCCACTATCAGCATCGTTTGCAAGCAGGTGAAGCAGGAGAATCTGGAGAAATTGAGCAAATTGATCAAGGATGAGCTCAAACGCATCGTCAAGGAAGGCTTTGACAAGAAACTGGTGGAAGCCTGCATCAATTCCAGAGAGTTTTTCCTGCGGGAAGCTCAATTGCAGCGCCTCCCCAAAGGGCTGTTCTATGTGCTGACCTGCCTGGGCTTGTGGAACCATGGTGGAGATCCGATCAGTAGCATAGCCTTTGAAGCATACCTTTCAGAACTGCGCAAGGGACTGAGCGAACCGCTATTTGAAAACCTGATCAAAGCCTTTATTCTGGATAATAAACACGCCTCGGAAATCCATTTCGTGCCAGTACCCGGACTGATCGCCAAGCAAGAAGCCGAGCTGAACGACAAGCTAACCAAATACAAAGCCTCCTTGAAGAAAACCGAGATTAAAGCTCTGATCAAACGCAACGAGGAGCTTACCGCCTGGCAGGAGAGTCCGGATTCTCAGGAAGATCTGCTGAAGATTCCGCTTCTAAAACTGAGCGACGTAAATAAAGAAGCTCCCGAAATCCCCACAGTGGTGGAGCAATACAAGGAATTCATCCTGCTCAGGCACCCGGTGAATACCAATGGCATCGTGTATTTCCGGCAGTATTTCGATCTGAGCCATGCCAATCAGGACGACCTGCCCTGGATCGAGGTTTACACCCAGCTTCTTGGCTTGATCGATAGCAAAAACTACAGCTACGGCGATCTCTCAAACGAGATTCAAAGCCATACCGGTGGCATTTCTCTAAACCTGGATGTGATGAACAGCTACCAAACTCCCGATGACATCATTCCCAAGCTGGTCCTGAGCGGAAAAGCGATCGCCGCCAAAACCGATAAACTGATGGATCTGGCCGCGGAATATGTCCTGAACGCTGTCTTCGACGATCATGCCAGGCTAAAGACCCTGATCCGCGAGATGAAGGCACGCAGTGAAGCCATGATCATTCAGGGTGGAGTTTCCGTAGCCATTAAACGCATGTTTGCACCTTATTCCCAGCTTCACAATTGGCAGGATCGGGTGAGTGGCCTCGGCTTCCATCACTTCCTGATCGAATTGGAAAGCAAGCTGGATAGCGAGATTGAGGACATCGTCGAAGAATTGAAATGGGTGCAATCCCACTTCCTGGGTATGAATGGATCCATCGTCAGCATCACCGCCACCGAAGAGCTGATCCCCGGTGTGATCAGCGCCCTGCCCGCCTTGATGGGCAAGCTCTCCACCGATATCCATGAAACAGCCGAAATCAGCTTTGAGACCAAGAATCTCAATGAGGGCATTGCCGCACCGGTGAAGGTGCAGTATGTGGTAAAAGGGGGCAATTTCTTCCGCAAGGGTTACCCCTATTCGGGTAAGCTGAGAGTGCTCTCAAACATCCTCAGCAACGACTTCCTGTACAAGGAATTACGCGTGAAAGGCGGAGCCTATGGCGGCGGCGCGGGCTTCACGATGGACGGATACCAGTATTTCTATTCATACCGGGATCCCAACCTGAAGGAAAGCCTGGATGTGTATAACGAGGTGCCGGATTTTATCCGCAGTATGGCCTACAACTCCCGCGATATGGATAAGTTTATCCTGGGCGAAGTATCCAATCTGGATTATCCCAAAACGCCGGAGTATCAAGGCGTACAGGGAGATCTGGACTTTATGACCGGCTTCACTCAGGCCGATCGGCAGCAGATCCGCGATGAAGTGCTGGATACCAAGCTGGAAGATCTGCGCCAATATGCCGATATGATCCAGGCAATCATGGAAAAGAACCACTACGCTGTGTTTGGCAACGAAGCGACCATCCGCGCCAATGCTGATATCTTCGACCTCATCACCCCCGTCTTTAGAAAGTGAAGCAAAAAGATAAGAAGCAACACACAAAGTATAATGGCAGGCTGCGCAACATCAGCCTGCCCGATCTTGAGGTATTGGACGACCAGCGGGAATCAGCCGCCTATAAAACGTCCAGAACCTCCACCAAGCTGGAACACAGCTACAAGAACGACTCAGAGCTGAAGCTGGCGCGAGTGATGGAAGTGATGAGCAACTATCAGTGCCGCATAGCGGTGGAACATGACACCGTGACCGCCAGCATCAGCGGACGTCTGAAACAATTTCTGTACCGCAGCCATGGGCTATTGGCGGTGGGTGACCTGGTGGAAGTGGATATCGCCCCGGCACCTGATTATCGCGTGGAAAAACTGGTCCCCCGCAAAAACAGCCTGATCCGATACGGCTCGGGGACTTTTCAAAAGGACATCGTGATCGCTGCCAATATCGATCTCCTGGTGATCACGACCTCCTGGCTGATGCCCAGATTCAAGCCCGGACTGGTGGATCGCTATCTGATCCTGGCAGCCAAGCACAAGATTGCCCCCCTCATTGTGGTAAACAAGATTGATCTCTGCGAGGATTTTGATGAACTGGAAGAAAGCCTGGCCTATTACCGGCAGATTGGCTGTGACATCATCCTCAGTTCCACTGTGAGCGGGCAGGGCATAGAAGAATTGAGAAACTATCTAAGGGACAAGGATTCGGTGTTTTCCGGGCACTCCGGAGCAGGAAAGAGTTCGCTGATCAATTGTCTGGAGCCAGGAATAGAGCTGTTGACCGCTGAAGTGAGCGACTTTAACGAAAAAGGCAAGCATACTACCACTCAGGCAGTGCTGCTGCCGTGGAGCTTTGGCGGACACTTGCTGGATACTCCGGGCATCAAGACCATCTCCCTGCATCAAGACGACGTGAAGATCATCCCCAAGCTATATCCGGGCTTTGAACAATACTATCCTCTTTGCAAGTTTCGCGATTGCAGCCACATGGAAGAGATCGGCTGCGCCGTATTGGAAGCATTGGAAAAAGGGGAAATCGATCCCGAACGTTATGAATCATACCGCTGGATCATGCAATCACCATGACAAACTTTGCCGTATATATCAATCCCGGCTTTGCCGATAAACAGAGCATCTTTGAGCTGCTGATCAATCTGCAGGAGGAGGATCGCATCCTCAATCCCAAGGGTAAGGAGATCAGGTTTTACGGAGACGCCGATCAGAAGGACATCCTTCAGCCCCCCGTGAAAGTGCTTGATTTCACCGCAGGAAAGCCCTTGCCCAGGATCCACAGCATCCTGGTGTTTGGCGGCGATGGCACCATCCTGAAAGCAAAAGAACTTGCGCTGAAGACATCTGCACCGATTTTGGGGATAAATCTGGGTTATCTGGGCTTTCTGTCCGAAAGCACTCTACCGGAAATCAGAGCCTCCATCCGCGACCTGGTGGCAGGGAAATACCAGATCCTCAGCCGCATGCTGATCCAATGCAGTGTGAAAAGAGATGGAAAGATAATCCTGCAAGAGGAAGCTTTGAACGATGCGGTGATCTACAAAGGTGAAAATCCAGGACTGATCGGTGTGCGTATCTTTGCCAACGGCCGTTATGTATTTGATACACGCTGCGATGGAGTGGTTACTTGTACTCCCACCGGATCCACAGCTTATTCTCTGGCTGCCGGTGGCCCCATCCTGGCTCCGCACATGGCAGCCATGGTGATCACTCCGCTCAATCCGCATCTCCTGACCATCCGTCCCATGGTCTTTGCCGCCAGTGATCGCCTGCTGCTCAGGGTTCATGGCCTGTCTCAGTCCGCCTGGCTGCAGGTGGATGGAGCAAACAGTCTTGCTCTGGCCGATCGCGATGAATTGATGGTCAGCGCGTCCAAGCGTCAGGTGAAGTTCATCAAGCTTAGTAAGCGCACCTTTTACCGCATCCTGCGCAACAAGATGCACCTGGGTAAGTGATGCTATCCGAAATCTACATCAAAAACTATATCCTTGTGCCGGAATTGCGTTTGCAGTTTGGCCCCGGGCTCACGGTTATCACAGGGGAAACAGGCGCGGGAAAATCCATCCTCGTGGGTTCCGTAGCGCTCATCCTGGGTGACAGTGCCTATGCTCTGGAAGCCTACGATCCTGCGCAGCCCATCTATCTGGAAAGCAGCTTCATCCCCCCGCAGAGTGGCCCCATCAGAGACTATCTGACAGAGCTGAACTCACCCACGGATGAAGAACTGGTGCTGGCGCGCGAGATCTCCCCCGCGGGTAAATCGTCTTATTTTATCGGCGGCAGGAAGGTGAGTGCGCAGGTAATGAAATCCCTAAAGCCCCTGCTCCTGGATTTTCATCATCAACGCGATCAGCAACGCTTGCTTTCTACCGTGTATCAGCTGGAGATTTTGGATCGCTATGCCGGATCGACCGAATTGTGTAAAGAGTTTGGAGCCGCATACCGCGAATTGAAGCGCAAGGAGCAGCTACTCGCCCAGATGCAGGCAGAGGATGAAGCGCAGCAGCAAAAGCTGGAGCTATACCGCTACCAATATGCAGAGCTGGAAAAGGCCGATCTCAAGATAGGTGAAGACAAGGCCCTGCAACAAGAATTTGAGTTGCAAGAGCATGGGCGGGAGATACTCGATCTGGCTCTTGGCATGAACAGCGCGATGTTTGAAGCGGAGAACAGCATCTTTGATAGGCTGGGTTTGTATCAGACCCAGTTGGAGCGTTTTCGGGAACTCGGTGAGCACATTGCCGAGGCCGGGGATACGCTCCTTGAAGCCAGAGAAGCCCTACGCGGCACCTCCATGGCCCTTTCATCGCTACTGGATACATTGTCCTATGATCCTTCCCGCATGGCCGGGATCGAGAAGCGTCTGGATGAGATCAACAGCCTTTTACACAAACACAAGGTCACCAGTGTGGAGGATTTGCTGGCTCTCTTTGCCGCGCGCGCAAAAGATCTGGCCTCTGCCGATGATTTTCGGCAACAGATATCAGCCCTGCAGAAGAGCTGTGAGGCAGACGCACAAGAGCTTGCCTTGATGGCAGATAAGCTTAGCATGACAAGGCAGAAAGCCGGAGCCAAACTGGCCAAAGAGCTGCAAAAGAGCATTCGGCATCTGGCCTTGGAGCAAGCGCAAATCCAAATTGAGATTGACAAAAAAGTAAAGCCTGAAAATGTACTAACAGGTAGCTTGGCTGCTTTTTCTGAGAGTGGTCAGGACGAGGTCGAGATTCTCTTTTCGGCGAATCCCGGCAGCAGTTTGAAACCACTGTCTCATGTGGCCAGCGGTGGTGAATTGAGCAGGATTCTTTTGGGAATCAAACAGGTTTTAGCCCTGAGGATGTCCCCCAAGCTCCTGATCCTGGATGAGATCGATGCGGGCGTTGGTGGCAAGACGGCCGAGCTCATGGCTGCGGCGATTGCCTCCATCTCACGGCAGCATCCGGTATTGTGCATCACGCATTTGGCGCAGATCGCGGCTTATGCGAATACACACATCGCTATCGAGAAGGTGAGTGATGCCAGAACAAGTGTGGTACTGCGCGTACTGGACGCCCGGCAGCGCATTCCCGAATTGGCGCGGATGCTCTCCGGAAATGTAACCGGACACGCTCTGAAGCACGCTGAGGAATTGATCGAAAAGAATAAAGCAAAAGAGGAACAAAGTTGAGCAAGATAAGTAAACACCGCGTACGTGGCATAGCCATTTTCATCGTATTCCTGGCTTTGGCAGCCGCCATTTTACAGTTTCAAAACCGAGGGCATAAACCTGGGACCTTCAATTTTAAGGATAGTAACAACGAATACCGCGATCTAAAGTTTGTAAACAAGGCCAGGATAACTTTTAGCGCCCCCAATGTAAGCGCCGCGCAGACAGGGATCAGCGAGATTATCAATAAACGAGCTCAACAGCGCATTCGTCGCCAGAATGAAGGGAGCTTCGGGGCCTACCTCTTTACCATTGATAGAGATGATGTGTCTGTAGTAGCCGAAGAATTGCGCGCTTTTGGCACAGTGATCTCTCAAGTGGAGCAAGTGGATACATCCCTGGTAAATCTGGATTATGACAGCGAGGCAGCCCGCCTGGCTTCCTATGAGAAGGAACAAGCCGATCTGGATATGGTACGTTTCCCTTCTGAAGTGCAAAACAGACGCAAAGAGCAACTACACGGCCTGATCCAGCAAGCGAGATCCAATCTGGAAAAACTATCTGAAACCAAAGATGTACTGCTCTACATCACGCTCAGTCCTGCTAAAGGGAGCACCAGCTTCGTTTCGATTCTGAAGAGTGGAGCTATCATGTTTCTCACCTGGCTTGGCATCTTCACTATCGGCACCATTCTGGTTTATTTCGGCGTAAAACTGCTAATGTACATCCTTTCCCTGATGGGTGTGAAAGGCATCAATGTAGGCGGAGCTGGCCCTTATACGTATGGGGGTTCATATTCCAATTACGATCGTTACTCGTCGCAATACGGCTATGGGAACAAACGCAAAGTGAAACGTGTATACAAGGACAAATCCAGCTCATCCCAAAAAGATGGTGAGAATAAGTAACAGGAGAATATGATGCAACTGCTTGCGTGGCATGTATGGATCATCATCGGCATTGCCTTTGTGATCATCGAAATCTTTGATCCCGCGTTCTTCTTTATCTCTCTGGGTGTTGGCGCCATCGCCACAGGATTGTTGGCACTCCTGCCGGTAATCGACCGCAGCATCCCCGTACAAATCCTGCTGTTTGCAATCATCAGCTTCATTTCCTTTCTCTTCATGCGCAAACTGGGCAAGAAGGTATTGGCAAATCCGGGAGCGGATACGAACGTTTACGCTCTGAAGGGTAAAACCGGACATGTCACCCAGGCCATTGTGGATGACGGGCGCGGCTACGTGAAAGTTGGCGGGGAAGAATGGGTTGCCATCAGTGAGAATGGCGAAAGCATCGCAGAGCAGGAAAGGGTAACGATAATCGGCATCGAAGGGAATAAGCTGATAGTAAAACAAGTGTAAACAGGATCAGGATGCCAGTACTTGTATGAGTATGGAGAGATATGAATGAAGAATCTTATATGGCCTGTTATATTTACTCTTCTGTTGATCGGGGCATGCGGCAAAGGGTCTAAGGATCCATTACGCATTGGCACTCACGCGGATTACCCTCCCTTTGAGTATCAGGTTGATAGCACATTGGTAGGGATTGACATCGATTTGGGCAGACG